>NZ_JBGUAU010000001.1:0-281784 GCF_041820985.1 Evansella sp. AB-rgal1 | reverse complement strand
GTCATTGAACCTTTTGCTCTCTTTTTTGTTGTTATGAAAATTTCAAATCTATGTTGAGGAGAAGTTTTGTCTTGTGAACTTAATGATCGGAAGGAGATCCATAAGTTGAATGAGAACTTCTTTTGGAAGCGTACAAAAACGATGGTATAAAGTTCACAAAAAATTCAGGGACCAGGGACGTGAACGAGGAACTTCACAAAACGTTCGGGGACCAGGTCCCCGAACGTTTTGTGAATATTGTAGCTATGTTGAAGATATTATGTTAGAAAATCATCTATTCTTTTTTTGAAACTTTGAAATATACCTATAGGAAAGGGAACAGCTTTTTTCTTCACTACTAAATGAAAAAGGATATCCCTCTACTGCATTCCTTTTAGTAGATTCATATTTTGTTTTTCAAGGAATAGGTATATTTTTTCATTGAGAATCATACATGTGTAACGTATGGATCGCTTTGGGAATGAAGTGTGGACAAAGTTTGAACATCATAGAAAAACTAGACGAAAGTTTAAAATAAAGGGGGAAATCACGTGACTTATGAAAAACCGTCATCCTTGGCTTTTTCCATTAAAGAATCAGTGTGGCTAAACCGAGGTAATGAAATTGAAGAATTGTTATCGTTAGCGCTAGAACCGGACATTTCCATTCGAGAAGTGGATGACCAGGTATATATAAGAGGGTCACTACAGCTCCAAGGGGAGTACCGTCCAAAGGAAGAAAGGGATTATACAAGAGATTCATCAAGTGAAGTATCTTTTCGATCCGTAGAGGAAGTCTCTATGACGGACGATGGAGTACAGCTAATTCGTCATTCCTTTCCTCTCGATGTAACGATTCCACGAGATCGTATTGAAAATCTGGAGGATCTTTATGTTACTGTTGATACATTTGATTATGAACTTCCTGACAATGGATGTATTGAGCTAGAAGCAAGTGTCTCTGTATCGGGAATTAAAAGTGAACGAAATGAACCTTATGAAGAGTTTGAGGATAGTTCCAGTTCTTCTGAAGAGGAAGAATATAGCTATGTTCCACCTAATAGCTATGAAAATATTGAGCATAAAGACTTCAGCAGAAATGCTGAATTTGAGGAAAAATCAGAGGACCGTAGTTTTCATTTTGAGTCAGTACGTAAGGCACCCGAGATAGAAGATGAGGAGGTAGATGATTTTTCCATGAAAAAAGAAGAGGAGTTTGAGACATACGAAAGAAATGATCATGAGCTAGAAGCGAATACCGTGGAAGAGGTAGTGGAGGTAAATGAAGAGGATGAGCCAGAAATTGTAGATGAACCATCGATTGAAGAAGAAGTGTTGGAAGAGCCAATGGTTCGAGCTGAGGAAACTCCAGAAGTAGTAGAACCACCGAAAGAACCTACTATCCGTTTTTCCTCCAACAAAGCTAATAGCTCTGTAGAAACTTCTGCTGAATCTAATCAAGGGGAAGATAATAATGAAGAAAGACCAGAAGTTGGAGAGAAAAAAGAAGAAAATGCACTCTACTTAACAAAGATGCTTACGAAGGGCGAAGAAGAATTTTCTAAGCTTCGTATGTGTATCGTCCAAGAAGGAGAATCGTTAGAAACGATTGCAGATCGGTACGATTTAGAGTTAAGTCAGATCATTCGAATGAATAGACTCAATGATGAGCGTGTTGGTGAAGGACAGATATTATATATTCCAGTGAAGAAAACTCCAACATCCAAGTCTTGATTTGGAGGAGGATGGAATGCTAAGTATATCGAAAATACAAGAGAGCTATGGATTTAAACATAGTAAATGGAAAGTGAATGGAGAACTTCTCGATACGGAAAAGGGTATTAAACGACTGATCTTATGGTCGGATGAAAAAAATGCTCGTTGGCATTTACAATGGCGCGATTCTTTATGGATAAAATCTGGAAGTCTTACCAATCGTATGCTCCAGACTGTAAAAGGGCAAAAAATGCTCCTAAGTGAATCTGGCTGGATCACACTTCATGATGAGGTGTCCAGCCTCTTTCCCTATAAAGGTCGAGAAAAAGAGTTTGGTAAGTTTATTGGACTCTATTTTTCCCAAGATTTGAAAGAGTTTGAAACAGAGATTTATGATCCTATTTTGGATGAAGAATCATTAGATTATGCGAAAAAACAGATATCAACTACTATTAGAAAAAAAGAGATTCGTTTTTTAGAAGCCATGAGAAAAGAATCTCTCTTTCGACTTTCAAAAGCGACACGTGTAAAAGGGAAAAATAATCACCTTAAAGAACCTGTTGTTGCCCCAATTCGTACGTTAGATCAAGGAAAAATTGTTTTTGAAAAGTTCTATTGGCACAACATTACAGGGAAGCCTGAACGTGGATACCATTCTTTGAAAACTGTATTATCAGAATGGCTTCAGCGATACGGTCAAAATTCATTATTTTTACTGTTAAATGAAATAGATAAATACTTCCCTCTCAAACAGGAACACGGACAGCAGCTATTAGCAAACTGTTTAGCACCTTGGGAATATATTGACTTCATTGATAAAATAAAGGATTTGGATAATCTTACTGAAGTTCAGGTATGGAAAGAGAAGCTTTCTTATCAATGGGAAGCGTCAAGGGCGTTAGTGCAAGCACTGGATGAGTGGTTAGATGCGACTCGAAAGAAGGTGAATGTATGAATATTCATGTTCAGCATAAGCCAATTGGTGCTGTATTATTTCAATATGATTTATATCCAGAAAAAATAGAGTCCATCGGTAAGGTAAAAAAAATATATACTCCGAATGGTGTTTTTGCTTTAAAAGAAACGAAGATGTCTGAGGATGAAACAGACTGGTTCATTCACGTCATTCGTAGGTTAGAGAGAATTGGGTTTCATTATGTTGTTCCTATTTTACCAACGAAATACGGTGACTCTGTTGTACGCTACGATGGGCATGTGTATTATTTGATGCCATGGTATGACGATCAAACAAAATTTAAGCACGCTGTTGATACGGAAGAAGTAATGGTAGAGGAGCTTGCAAGACTTCATGGTTTAACTGAGCGTACTCAAGAGTATTCCGAAGAAGTGTTGGAAGAATCGTATGAAACGCTGAAAAAACGTTGGGGTTATCGAAGGCTTGAAATGGAGCGGTATGTAGAACAAATCGAAGGAAATGTGTATTTGTCTCCGTTTGAATTAACATTCCTGACTCATTTTCAAAGAACTATCTTTATGGCAGAGGAAGCGGAAAAACATTTAAAGAAATGGATGGAAGGTGCCAAAGAGAAGAAGAGTTTTCGAAGTGTACTCTGTCATGGGAAACCTAGCAGAAAACATACATGTTTTGATCAATATGGAACAGCGTACTTCTTAAACTTTGAAAAAGCAGTGCTAGATACGCCTTCTCGAGACATGGCACTCATGTTTCGACATTTCTTCCAATTACGTCCGTGGGATGAGCAAGAAGGACGACATTGGCTTCAATTATATGAAAAACATTTTGCCTTTTTTGATGAAGAGCGTCATTTGTTCATGAGTTATCTAGCATTCCCGGAAAGTATTTATCAGTCCGTAGATGCTTATCAGAATAAGGAAAGCTCCGTACCAGAATTACAGTCTGTATCACAATTAGAGCGGAAAATATTAACGATGAATCGAATTCAGCGTTTTATGAAAAGTGTGTTTGAAGGAGAACAGAGGTAGTACTTAAGGGTTTAAATCTACCCTTTTCAAATACAATAAGCAAATAGGGCTGTCTCATACGGAGAGAATGTGAATCTCCTGTGAGACAGCCTTTTTATTGGTATAAAGTATAGATGAGAGTTCATTTTGATTTAGAAAACCAATCCATTACTCGGGAAAGATAGAGAAGAACTAGTATACCTAATAAAATTAAATCAAATTTAGTAGGGAATATTATCGTCCGAATCAATTGAAATACTATTAAAGGTAGTAATATTTGATAAAAGATATCTCCTGCTCTTTGAAACCAGCGGGAAAACCGGTATCCGCCAAACCGTCGTCTCATTCCCCTCATATTTATATTCCCCTTTCATTCTCGGTTATTATCATCTTATGCAAGAAAAAGGAAAAAGTGAACAATGAAAACTATTGTTATTATCGGATTACATAAGGTATGAGTTTTGGGTATTTAGGCAAAAATATTACTATATTTATAATAAGTGTACAGCTTATATGGGATAGTGGAAAGCTACGAGATTCCAGTGGAAATTAGAGTAGTGGCGAGACACCGTATCGACGGAGTCGTGAAGATGGCTCGGCAACTCCCCAACAAAGTTGTTAATACTTGATAGTTTAACTCCACTTGATAACACGTATTATCAGGGTAGAACGTAAGAAAATTAACCAAAACCTATTGATTCTCAGAAAAAGAAAAGGTAAAATAACGTGTACATAAAAAATTTCATTGCAATAACTAAGAGTGGGAAGAGTACATTCTGGAAGCTATCAGAGAGGAAAACCATTGTGTTCAACGCATACGCGTAGTTACAATGCTGGAAGGTTTTCTTAGACGAAAAGGTGGAAGGTCGCCCATGAGTTGCTTTTATGAACGAACGCTACATGAGTTCAGCAACTGTCAATTCGGTGACAGGGATGATTCAAATGAAAGTTCTAATAGTAAAAGCCGGTTCAGCACCGTTACAGCTTTGAGTGTACAGTCTATCATCTTTTAAGTTGGTGAATTTATTCACCCAATTAGACTGTAAACAAAGGTGGTACCACGAGGAATTCAACTCCCTTCGTCCTTTGACGAACGGGGTTTTTTTATATTCATATAACGTTCACAAAATTGTACCAGGTCTGGTCCCGGACAAAAAGTTCGGGGACCAGGGACGTGGCAATTTGAAGGAGGAAGAAAGATGGAAAATAATCAAGAAATTTCAATGCCGCCAAAGTATGATCCGCAGGCGACAGAAGCAAAATGGTATCCGTATTGGGTAAATGGAAAATTCTTTGAAGCAACAGGTGATGAGAGCAAAAAGCCTTACACCATTGTTATACCACCGCCAAACGTAACAGGGAAGCTTCACCTAGGACATGCTTGGGATACGACGCTACAAGATATCCTTATTCGTACGAAGCGTATGCAAGGCTATGACGCACTATGGTTACCAGGTATGGACCATGCGGGGATTGCAACGCAAGCAAAAGTAGAAGGAAAGCTTCGTGAAGAAGGTATTTCTCGTCACGACTTAGGTCGTGAGAAATTCTTAGAACAATCGTGGGAATGGAAAGGGGAATACGCGGACTTCATTCGTCAACAATGGTCGAAGCTTGGATTGTCTTTAGACTACTCAAGAGAGCGATTCACGTTAGATGAAGGTCTTTCTGACGCAGTACGAGAAGTGTTTGTTCGCTTATACGAAGAGGGACTCATTTATCGTGGTGAGTACATTATAAACTGGGATCCACAAACAAAAACAGCTCTTTCTGACATCGAAGTTATCTACAAAGATGTTCAAGGTGCGTTTTATCATATGAAGTATCCGTTAGTTGATGGATCTGGTCACATAGAGGTAGCTACAACGCGTCCAGAAACAATGCTAGGTGATACGGCAGTAGCAGTTCACCCGAAAGATGAGCGATATCAACATCTTATCGGGAAAAAAGTAAAACTTCCGATCATAGGACGTGAAATTGAAATCGTAGCGGACGATTACGTTGATATGGACTTCGGATCTGGAGCGGTAAAAATTACGCCAGCTCACGACCCGAATGACTTTGAAATAGGAAACCGCCACAACCTCGAACGAGTTCTCGTTATGGATGAAGGCGGGAAAATGAATGAGAACGCTGGAAAGTATCAAGGATTAGATCGATTTGAATGTCGTAAACAAATCGTGAAGGACCTTCAAGAGGAAGGTATTCTCTTCAAAATCGAAGATCATATGCACAGTGTTGGTCATTCAGAGCGAAGCGGTGCTGTCGTTGAGCCATATCTTTCTACACAATGGTTTGTAAAAATGAAGCCACTTGCTGAGCAAGCAATTGAGCTACAAAAATCAGAAGGAAAAGTAGATTTTGTTCCTGATCGTTTTGAAAAGACGTATCTTCACTGGATCGAAAACATTCGTGACTGGTGTATTTCTCGTCAACTCTGGTGGGGCCACCGAATTCCAGCCTGGTTCCATAAAGAAACAGGGGAACTTTATGTAGGAAGAACAGCACCAGAAGATATCGAGAACTGGGAGCAAGATGAGGACGTATTAGATACATGGTTCAGTTCTGCGTTATGGCCGTTTTCCACAATGGGGTGGCCGAACGAAGACGCAGCAGACTACAAACGTTTTTACTCTACGGATGTTCTTGTAACAGGTTATGACATCATTTATTTCTGGGTAGCGAGAATGATTTTCCAAGGACTACACTTTACAGACGAGCGTCCATTTAAAGACGTTCTCATTCACGGACTTGTTCGTGATGCCGAGGGCCGTAAAATGAGTAAATCCCTTGGGAACGGGGTTGACCCAATGGATGTGATTGATAAGTATGGAGCAGATGCACTTCGTTTCTTCTTATCAACAGGAAGTTCTCCAGGTCAAGACTTACGTTTCTATTGGGAAAAAGTAGAGTCCAACTGGAACTTTGGTAATAAAATTTGGAACGCATCTCGTTTTGCGTTAATGAATATGAATGGACTGAAGTACGAGGAGATTGATTTAACTGGGAAAAAATCCATTGCGGATAAGTGGATCTTGACTCGTCTTCAAGAAACGATTGACCAAGTAACGAAATTTATTGATGCATATGAGTTCGGTGAGGTTGGTCGTGCATTATACAACTTTATTTGGGATGACTTCTGTGATTGGTATATTGAAATGGCGAAGCTTCCGTTAAACGGAGAAGAGGAGGAAGCGAAGCACACAACTCGTTCTGTTTTAGCATACGTATTAGACCAAACGATGAGATTGTTGCATCCATTCATGCCATTCATTACAGAGGAAGTGTGGCAGCACCTTCCACATGAAGGAGAATCAATTACGGTTGCAAAATGGCCAACTCGTGATGAAAATCTTGTTGACAAGCAATCAGTAAAAGATATGCAGTTACTTCAAGAAATTATCCGATCTGTTCGTAATACACGCGCAGAATTAAATGTACCAATGAGTAAGGAAATCACCCTTCACATTCGTGCAAACAATGAGGATGTTCTTGATCAGTTGAACAGAGGAAGAGCGTATGTAGAGCGATTCTGTCGTCCAAGCGAATTGCAAATGGGAACAAACTTACCTGCACCGGAAAAATCAATGAGCTCTGTGTTATCTGGAGTAGAATTGTATCTTCCATTAGCAGGCCTTCTAGATCTAGATGCCGAATTGAAACGTCTAGAGGGAGAATGGAAACGTCTCGACGGAGAAGTTACACGTGTTCAGAAGAAGCTTTCGAACCAAGGCTTTGTAGCGAAAGCACCTCAAGAAGTGGTAGATGCGGAGAAGGCGAAGGAAACTGACTATCTAGAGCAAAGAGAAAAAGTAAAGGCTCGTATAGAAGAGCTTCGTAAATAACTACTAACTCATTACATCCAAGAGAAGCTTTGCAACTCTTGGATGTTTTTTTGCTAAAAGGTAATAATAGTAAAGTTATGCATAGTAATAAAACTAGATATATGAATGTGAGGTACTATCGATGACACAAATCAAAAGGATACGAGATTGGAATCTTCCTATCGGTTCGTTGCCCACTGGACCAAAAAATAAAATTACGGATGTTGCAGGCGTGACAGTAGGTCATGTTACAATAAAGCAAGATAATAGTTTTACTGGTGTAACAGCAATTCTTCCTCATCAAGGAAATTTATTTCAAGAAAAAGTAGTGGCTGCAAGTCACGTGCTTAATGGATTTGGAAAAACAACAGGATTAACTCAAATAAACGAGTTAGGTACGATCGAAACACCAATTCTCTTAACGAATACATTAAGCGTAGGTAACTGTTCTACAGGATTAATTCATTACATGCTCAAGGATAATCCGGAAATTGGACGAACGACAGGAACAATTAACCCTGTAGTGGCGGAATGTAATGACATGTTTTTAAACGATATCCGCCATATTTTTCTCAACGAACGTCATGTGTTTGGTGCCATTGAAGATGCAAAGACAGACTTTGAAGAGGGAGCTGTCGGTGCTGGAACTGGGATGCGATGCTTCAGTTTAAAAGGTGGGATTGGGTCTTCTTCTCGAACGGTTGAAATCCAAAATCATACGTATACGGTTGGAGTGTTAGTGTTAACGAATTATGGTCGTCTCGATGATTTGGTTATCAAGGGCGAGAATGTTGGGAAAAAGATCTCGGAGCTTATGAAAAATGATGTCCAAAATCATAAGGATCGAGGTTCTGTGATTATTATTGTTGCTACAGATTTACCTGTTTCCGAACGTCAACTTGAACGTATTATTAAGCGTTGTGGTGTTGGACTAAGTCATACTGGTTCGAAGATGGCACATGGTAGTGGTGATATTGTTATTGGCTTTAGTACGGCTGCAACTGTGCCGCACAAGCTGGAGGAAAAACTATTGAAGCATAACTACATACATGAAGAAGAGTTAGATAAACCTTTTCATGCCGTTTCGGAGGCGACGGAAGAAGCGATTTTAAATTCCATGGTAACGGCAGAAACGACCGTGGGAAGAGATGGGAATACGGTGGAGTCATTAAAGGATTATATAGATCAATTATATTAGTTTTAACACTTCGGGAGGGAATTGTTGAATGAAAGAAGTAGCTTATTATAATCGACAGTTTGTGGATATTAATGATCCGGTAATACCGATTCAAGAGAGAGGTCACCAATTCGGGGATGGCGTTTATGAGGTTGTTCGCGTTTATGATGGGAAACCATTTTTGCTTGATGAGCATTTAGTGAGGTTGAAGAAAAGTGCTGAAGCTATTGAGTTGACGCTTCCTTATTCCTTTGAGCAAATGAAGGGTATTATTGAAGAAGGTTTGCGATTATCTGGAATTGAGAATGCAGAGGTATACTTTCAAATAACCAGAGGAATTTCTCCAAGACAGCATCATTATCCAGAAGTTCCTGCTGTGTTTTCCATGACGGTTCGAAACGCAAGAAAAATATCGGATGAAAATAAAAGGGATGGAATCTCCGTTGTTATTTTGGATGATGTGAGATGGGCGAACTGTTTTATTAAATCGTTAAATCTCCTTCCTAATATTATGGCGAAGCACAAGGCAATGGCGAACGGACATGGGGAAGCGATATTCGTGAAAGATGGTATCATCACGGAAGGTTCTAGTAGTAACTTATTTGTTGTGAAGGATGGGGTGATCCATACGCATCCTGCAAACAAAGCTATTTTGCATGGAATTACGAGAGCTCAAGTGATTTCATTGGCGGAAAAACGAGGAATTCCTGTGAAAGAGGAAGCTTTTGATGTGAATTTCTTTTTAGGAGCGGACGAAGCATTTATTACAAGTACGAGTGTGGAGATGCTTGCGATTCATACGATAAACGAAGACACGAAGCTATCGGTAGAGCGACCGGTGTATCGGGCGTTAGCGGAGGACTTTACGAAGCTGCGTTGATAAGTTGTTTTGGTTTGGGAAAAATTGTGTTGAATGTCCTCATGGGTGGTGGGCCTGTGAGGATATTTTTGTAGTTTTAGTCGGACGTGTCGTTAGAGTATAGTAATTGAAAACTGGAGTTAAAAGACAATTAGCTTATTTTCAGGGGGGGTATATCAAGAAAAACATGGTTATTAGACAATGTGCTCCGTTGCAAATCCCATTTTATCTGCAAACTGGCGTTACTAGACAATTTCCATCTTCTGAAGCCAAGTTTTGTCTAGACCCAGCGTTTCATTGACAATTTCGACCTTCCGAAACCAGAAATTGTCAAATACCAAGCGTTTCATTGACAATTTCGACCTTCAGAAACCAGAAATTGTCAAATACCAAGCGTTTCATTGACAATTTCGACCTTCTGAAACCAGAAATTGTCAAATACCCAGTGTTTCATTGACAATTTCGACCTTTTGAAACCAGAAATTGTCAAATACCCAGCGTTTCATTGACAATTTCGACCTTCTGAAACCTGAAATTGTCAAATACCCAGTGTTTCATTGACAATTTCGACCTTTTGAAACCAGAAATTGTCAAATACCCAGCGTTTCATTGACAATTTCCCCCTCCTGAAGCCTAGCTTATTTATTGTACTTATGAGACGTTCATAAGGACAAATACAAAAGAAGATCTGGTTGAATTACCAGTATGATTTTACCTTGTTTTTAACATAAAGGGTTCTTAACAAACAATTCAACTCAAATCTCCCCCTTCCAAAAACCTCTTCCTCACATCGGCAGTAGGTAGCATACAGCTATCCCGTTTACCGAACCATTTATATCTATTTTTCGCAATCACAGAATAAACAGAATCTCGAATTGGTCGAGGAACGATCAACAAACAATATAAAACTCGCCAATTCCATTTCAAATTCTTACACACTCGCAAGGCAGCGGAAGACTTGCTGTATGCTCGCCCCTCTTCCATCAAAATAAAGCTATCCATATCCAAACTAATTCCATGATCTTTCAACAATTTCTGCCCAACGTCGCTTTGTAACGAAGCAAACTGAAAGTGAGCGTTAGGATCTCGTTTGATAATAAACTGTACACTTCCTACGCAAAAATTACAAACTCCATCAAATAATATAACAGCCTTCAGAAAGACCACTTCCTTTTTCCAATCATATTAGA
This sequence comes from Evansella sp. AB-rgal1, assembly GCF_041820985.1. Taxonomy (NCBI): domain Bacteria; kingdom Bacillati; phylum Bacillota; class Bacilli; order Caryophanales; family Bacillaceae; genus Evansella; species Evansella sp. AB-rgal1. Next base: position 271,096 of record NZ_JBGUAU010000001.1, on the reverse strand, counting down.
AGATATATTTCCACTATATCATAATCCGTAAGAATTCCTAGAAGCTAGGATCTACACAAAGTTCATAATAATCTAATCTGAATCTAATCTAGCATCTACACAAAAAAAGCGACAGAGCAGCATCCTACAAATCTAACCTTTCACAATAGTCTAATATTCAAATACTCCTCAAGTCTTAGTCTAAATATTTCCGAAGATCATTATGGAAAAATGCACACTCCTATAAGATAAAGATAAGAAATATGAGAGGAGGAAAAACGAATGAAAAAGTTTCTACTATTCGTTTTAGCATTAATAGCAGTGGTGGTGTTACTAGCAAACTTAGGCCCGATGATTCTTCTAGGAGTGAGTATTTACTTACTTTACGTTATCTTCAAGCAATTTGTAAAAAGTGAGTCAATGCTAGGTAAAATTGCATGGGTGGTGTTAGGACTTATCGTTCTAAGTATGGCTACTGCTAACTTATACGCAGTCATCGGACTTGTTGCACTTTACTTCCTATACATTCTCGTTAAAAACGTAAAGGAAGATAAAGAAATCGAGTTTTCTAAACCCGAAAGTGACGATCCATTTACGAACTTTGAAAGACAATGGAAAGAATTAAGAAGCTAGTCCGAGCACATCATTAGAATTACTTCAAAAACTACTTAAATAAAAGGAGAGAAACAAGATGACAACTATTTTTACAAGAATGAAAGACACAATTACGGCGGACATTCATGATTTACTAGACAAAAAGGAGGAGAAAAATCCTATCGCTGCGCTAAATCAATATTTACGTCAGAGCGAGCAAGAAACAGAAAAGGTACGTAAACTTGTGGAGCGACAATACCAACTTAACGAAGAATTTCAACAAGAGTACAGCAAAGCGTTAGAAATAGCAGCAAAACGAAAACGCCAAGCAGAAATTGCTCAAAAAGCAAACGAAGAGGACATGTTTCAATTTGCACTCCAGGAGTATGAGGAGTATGATGCACGAGCTACTCGTATAAAGGAAGCACAAAATTTAGCTGCCGAGCAACTTGACCAACTTGAAAGAAAATATGAAGAAATGAAGCGGAAATTAAAAGATATGCACTATAAGCGTATGGAATTAATGGGGAGAGAGAATGTGGCTCGTGCAAACTATCAAATGAACAAAGTGGTTGAACAGAGTGGAGAAAAATCCTATTCTCGTTTTTCCGAAATGGAAAGATATATCGAAGGACTAGAAACGAAGCTAAATCGAGCTTATTACGAAAACACTTTCGATAGCAAAATTGCGAAACTAGAAAAAGAGTTAAAAGAAGGATAAATATTACTACAGAAATATTTGGGAAAAATGATATGATAGATAAGGCGCAAGTATTGCGTCTTTCTATCGTTATTATTATGTAATTACGTATTATCAGAGGGGAGGGCTTTCATCATGCTTCGGCGTTTATCAACAGATACGATCAATATGATCCTTTTAATTGGAATTGCCCTGCTTTTCATAGAATTATTTTTCTTTAATAGTGGATTAGTATTCACGCTCGTATTTTTCTCCTTATTACTTTATTTCGGTTTGAAAAAGTACGATAGCACATTTGGGAAGATCCTTTTTTGGATCGGAGTGGTCGTCTTATTTTTCACCGTATTAAATATGATGGCTGTAAAATTCCTAATTATTGCAGCAATTGTCCTATTTTTCGTTCAATACAACAAATCCAAAAAAGAACCTGAACATGTGGAGCCACATATTGAAGCACATAACACCACAACCGAAGAACCATTAGTTAAAGTGAAACCATTATTTTATGGGAAGTTTTTCGGAACTCAAAAAACGGATGAAGCGCCATATCAATGGCGAGATATTAATATACACGGTGGATTCGGAGATCGAGTCATCGACCTAAGTAATACTGTTTTACCAGATGATTCCGTTATTTCTATCCGTCATTTTATAGGAAACATTAAAATCTATGTTCCATACGAAGTGGAAGTTACCGTTCTTCATAGCTCCGTTTTTGGAAGAGCGACAATCTTTCACAATCAACATGCCTCTTTATTAAATCAAACAATGACGTATCGTACGGAAAACTACGATAGTACAACGCCGCGGGTAAAAATTGTTACCTCTGTTTTATCTGGAGATATTGAGGTGAAGCGAATATGAACCTCATTATCAAACAAATCAGTGTTGGATTAGCAGGAGCTATTTTTTTCACACTTATCCTGTTGTCCATCACGTTTTTCATGTTTCCTCTCGAAGGATGGCGCCAGCTTTTTACGACTGAATACAATGATATTCGTTACCTGCCTCTTATCGTAGGCACAGCAGTTTTTGGTGGTGTGATCACAGGGGTATCGTACGGCGTACATCTACGTGGAAAACTGTATGTGATTCAAGGGCAATTAGAAGATCTTCGAAAGGGACAAAAAATCAATGACAACCCTCTATCTAATGGAAAAGAATTAGAGGAAATCCAAAAGCTTCTTTTGCAAGTGGAAGAGAAGTTTGATAAGCAAGCAGAAGTTTCTCAGCGCCTTGCAACGGAAAGGGCAGAGGAACGAGAGAAAAGCTTGCAAGAAGTGGTGCTCCAAGAACGGAATCGGTTAGCTCGTGAGTTACATGATTCGGTCAGTCAGCAATTGTTTGCAGCTTCCATGATGATGTCTGCGATTAATGAAGCAAATCCACCAGAAGATCCTGTGGCGAAAAAACAGCTAGAAATGGTGGAAAAAATGATCGATCAATCTCAATTGGAGATGAGAGCATTGTTACTACATTTACGACCTATTGCACTAAATAAAAAATCTCTTTCTGAAGGAATGGATGAACTTCTTGAAGAATTACAACAAAAGGTTCCGATGGAGGTTCACTGGAAAATAGAACCGATGTCTTTGGAAAAAGGTGTGGAGGATCAATTGTTCCGGATTTTACAAGAATCTGTATCTAATGCTCTTCGTCACTCCAAAGCAGAACATCTTCATGTCATGCTTATAGAACGAGATAATTATGTGATTATGCGTGTGACGGATGATGGTATCGGTTTTCGTGTGGAGGATGAAAAGACAAATAGCTCGTATGGCTTGAAAAATATGCAAGAACGGGCGATGGAAATAGGAGGTTCGTTAAAAATTGTGAGTGTGGAAGGCGAGGGAAGTCGTCTTGAGGTGAAAGTACCTTATCGAAGAAGAGAGGTTGAGTAAATGATTAGAGTATTATTTGCAGATGATCATGAAATGGTACGAATCGGAGTCTCATCTTATTTATCAGCACAGAAGGATATTGAAGTAGTAGCGGAAGCAGATGATGGAGACGAGGCGGTAGAGCTTGCTTTGCAGCATAAACCAGACATCATTTTGATGGATTTAGTGATGAAACGAATGGACGGCATTGAAGCTACGAGGAACATCATTGCGAAATGGCCGGAAGCAAAAATTATTATTGTTACAAGCTTTCTTGATGATGAAAAAGTATATCCTGCATTAGAAGCGGGTGCTACTAGCTATATGTTGAAAACGTCGAAAGCAAAGGATATCGCAGAGGCAATTCGTGCTACATATAAAGGACAATCTATTCTGGAACCGGAAGTAACAGGGAAAATCATGACGAAGATGAGAACAAAGCCCGTGGAACATCTCCATGACAGTCTCACAGAACGAGAGCAAGAGGTGCTGAAGCTTATGGCAGAAGGGAAGTCCAATCAAGAAATTGCGGATGAGCTTTTTATCGCTTTAAAAACAGTGAAGGTTCATGTGAGCAATATTTTAGCAAAGCTCGAGGTGCACGATCGTACGCAAGCGGTCATTTATGCGTTTAAAAATAATATGTTTGAACAATAGAGGGAAAGCCAAGATGTCAGTCGGGTGATGATGTTTTGGCTTTTTCGATTACTGGATTTCTGTTGGATAAAAAAGTCTACCGTCGAAAATACGTGTTCTCAATTAGTTGTTTAACTTATCTAGTATTGCTAACGGTAATTATTCCATTCGCTACTGCCCACTCCCTTTCCTGTGGGGAGCTCTTCGTCTGCTCCGGTGTCTTGCCTCTGCTCTGCTTCCCACTGGAGTTCCGTGGGCTTTCGCTCATTCCATCGGAAGTTCTTTGTACTAATATGCTTCATAATGTATTTTCATCCGCGTACCATTTTTATGAAACTTCTAACAGAGTAACATCGTCATATCCAAAAAGGGGATAGGATATTGAAACATATATTAGTGCTCGTTGTTTGTATCTTTCTTTTTAGTGCGTGTTACTCAGATAAAGAAGGAGAATCTAGCCTGGAACAAATGCCTGAAGACTTTAACTTTAGCTTAATTTATGGAACGTATGGAAAACAAAAAATCGATACTTTTCACGATCTTGTAGTAAAAGACCTTGTCGAAGATGGAACAGTAGAAGTTACGCTCCAGTTAACGGACCAAGAAATGAACGATATTTATAAAAAGATGTTGGAACTAAATATCATGAGTGAAGAGTTGGACTTAAATGAAGAAAATGAGTGTGAATCCGATCCCCCTTCCATTTCTGTTTGGGAGATTGAGATGAACACCAACAAAAAGACTATCAATTATGGAACTTATTGTGATTATCATCAGGACGTCTTGAATCTAATGAAACTCGAAGATTACATACACGAGATAGTTAGTAATAAAGAAAAATACAAGAGTTTGCCAGATTCAAATGGCTATTATGAATAAATACATAGTAGAGGTTTTTTCGGACTAGGAATGGCTAAATTGATCGATAGAGTGGACAGAAAAAGGAAACAACGAACGACATTAAAGGAATTTATCGTTCGTTGTTTTTCTAAACTTCATCATTTACCTTTCCTTTAACCCACTTCATAAACACATCTGCAATGTTAATATCACTATTCATATATAAACTGCGACATCCTACAGCATCTTCCATTTCGTTAAACAGTAGCTCATTATTTTTCCCAAAAATAAAGTCAATCCCAACGAAATCAAGATGGATATCCTTCATGATAGATTTGATAAGTGTTGTTTCCTCCTGCGTTAGTTCATGGAATTTGGATGTTCCACCTGTTGATATGTTTGCTCGAAACTCTTCAGAAGACTGGGCAGAGCGTAAAACGGCACCAACTATGGAATTTCCCACAATATACACTCGCAAATCCTTCCCCGCATTTTCGACAACAGGCTGAAGGATAATTTCATCAGAGAGCTTGGGCACTGAAGTAGTTAGATCGTCTTTCGAATTTATGATAAAAACTCCTGTTCCGCCTCTTCCATTGGGGTCTTTCACGATATAGGGAAAAGGAAGTATATCGTTGTTGAGAGAAAGTAGATTCTTCGTTGTTGCCAACGTTGTAAGCATAGGCACTCCTTTTTTTTGAAAATAAGAATGTGCTAATCGTTTATCGTTTGCTATTCTAGAAACGAGAGAGGAGTTAAACACTGGGATGCCTTGTAATTCTGCTAGTTCGTTCAGCCAAGGTGAGACAGAGCGATTAAGAAGAAAGTCTGGTGAAGTTCCATCTTCAAAATGGAAAGGCGACGTTCCGTTCTCTATTTTCCAGGTTAACTCTTCAAGAGTAAGGAGTGTTAGCTTCATCTTATGATTAAGTGCTCCTTCGTGTAAGAAGGAAATAAACCGACTATTACGCTTTGCATCTTCCTCTCTGTATAGAAGGAGGCCATGTTGTTGCTTATTCATTTACGAACACCTCTTTCTGGTACAACTGATTTTATGTACCGAACCATATAATCAGCAACATTCAAACCAGTGCATTCATAGATGCTTCTTAAATGTGGATTGGAATTCACTTCACATAAAATGGGGCCATTTTCTCCAAATAGGAGATCCACTCCAGCAAACTCTGCTCCTACCGCTTTTGCACTACGAACAGCAAGCCCCTTTTCTTCTTCCGTAGGTTCATATGGCATTGTTTTTCCACCAGCAGTCACGTTCGCTCGAAAGTCTGTTTCCGAAGTTCGCTTCATTGCGGCAACAACTTTATCTCCTACAACATTTAATCGAATGTCTGTACCAATACTGGTTGTTACTGGTGCCTGGTAAACAAATTCTTTCCCACCGAGCTTTGTAAGCATGGCTTCAAGTTCAGATTCGTTATTAATCCAATATACTTGCTGGCCAAACGAACCAAATGCTTCTTTTATAATGAGAGGAAATCCAAGTTGTTTTTTGACAAGCTCTAGATGAGCGCTGTTTTTCACCGGAAGACCTTCATAGATTTTTGGAGCTATTATCGTATTTGGCATAGGAATGTTATGTAACGAAAGCACCTGATACATATAGGACTTGTTATCACAAATCTCTATGGATCGAGACGAGTTGAAGAGGGGAATCCCCATTCCTTCTATATGTCTAGCGAGATGAAGGTCTTTGTCCGCAAAATGCACAAAGTCAGGACGTTTCTCCTTTAGCGAGATACCGTCCTTCATTGTAAACGTAGGCTTTCCGTTCATCAGTGAAACGAGTAACTCGTTATTAGCAACGTGCTCTACTTCCACACCAACATCCTCAGCTGTCTTCTGAAACCACTGAACATAATCCATAAATTTATCTGTAATTAAATTTCCATTATAAATAATCCAACCATAAAGAGACATACAAGCATCTCCTTTCTGTTTCATCGATCAATATGATAAAGTAACAACTAAAGACACAAATTAGTCACGGGTCTGGTCCCGTACAAATTTCGCACAGTTTATTATTATTCACAAAATTGTACGGGACCAGGTCCCCGACAATATTGTGAACTCGTATTTGATCATTACAGAATTTATCCAAAAAATCAATATTTCTGTTCTTACTAGAAGGAGTGTCAATCATGATTATTACATATATGGATGCTGTATCTTACCTGCATTCAAAGAAAAATGCAGGTATTCGCTTTGATTTACAACGGATGGAACTACTTATGGAAAAGCTTCGTCATCCAGAAAGAAAAGTAAAAACAATTCATGTGGCTGGTACGAACGGAAAAGGTTCCACCGTTACATACATCCGATCCATTTTAGAAGAGACCGGATTATTTGTCGGAACGTACATGACTCCAGTGTTTGGAGAGGAACGTGAACAAATAGCTATTAATAACGTACCTATGTCGGAAGAGGACTTCCTACTTGTAATACAAGAAATCCACGAATCGGTAGAAGAAACAGAGAAAGAACTTCAAGATAAAGTAAGTGAATTCGAGCTGATGACTACCATAGCCTATTATTATTTCTCCTATAAAAAACCTGTGGACATCGCTGTTATTGAAACGGGAATGGGAGGAAGAAATGATGCTACAAACGTGATCCTTCCACTTGTCTCCGTGATTACGAATGTGAATTATGATCACCAAGCATTTTTAGGCAACAGTATAGAAGAAATTGCTTCTGAAAAAGCGGGGATAATTAAACCTGGAATTCCCATCATGACATCATGCACAGATGCACCATTGAATGTTCTTCAAGAAGAAGCTAAGAAAAAGAAATCAACTCTATATTCCTTGTTTGATCGAGCTACATTTGAAACAGCCAATGACAATGGTGTTCAAACATTATCGTACAACACTCCCTATCGGCAGCTTTCAAACATTCGCCTATGTATGAAGGGAAAACATCAGGCAATCAATGCAGCTCTAGCGATAATGACCGTTGATTATTTACATCAATTTTACGCAGTTCTTGTTGAAAATGAGCAAATTATCACTGGATTATCAAGAGCCACTTTAGAGGGGCGGCTAGAAATAATTCGTAAGGATCCAACTATTATCATTGACACTGCTCACAACCCTGATGCTGTAAAAAAAACGGTGGAAACATTTCAGCAATTTGATGATAAAAGAGTAGATATTCTTTTTGCTGCTATGAAGGATAAAAAAGTAGAAGAAATGCTTCCTTTATTTGAAGCAATTACACCCAACGTATTTGTTACATCCTTCGAAGCAGAAAGAGCTTTCCCCCTAGATGAATTTAAAAAGTTTCCTACTATAGGAAATGAACATATGATAGAACAACCAGTTCAATGGGTAAAAACTTGGCACGACCAAGCAAAGAGAGATGACATTCTCCTTATTACAGGATCTCATTTTTTCGTTGGGGAAATGAAAAAGAAATTAATGATATAGCATAAATTTAACAAAAGATTGTAAAAACCCCCCTAAAAAAAACGGTGTTTTAAAAAAAGTTATAAATAATTGTTTGGAAGAAGGACTTTTGTCCTTCTTCTCGAATTAATATAAAATCTAAAAATTTCGTATTTATCTATACATCCTTTCACTATTTAGAATGTATACTAATAGATAACTATATCCAAAGTGACAGATAATTTACAATTTTTATGAAAGATGAGTTCGATTATTGTAAATCTGTGATAAAATAAATCAGTATCTATTAAAAATTTCGAATTTTGTATTCTATTATCCGGTAGTTTTACTATGTTACTAGATAAGTATAATGATAAATGATGAAAGGTGGTGTCCCATGTGACAAAACGACAACAATGGATAGTTTGGGTAATTTGGACTGCAATATTCCCTACAACACTTATCTTTTTTGTGATACGAGGTTTACCAATTTTACGAGACGAATGGTTTGGGATCATTGCCTTTTTATGTTTACTTCTTATTGCATCATTGTTTCCAATTCGTTTTCGCCATACCAATATCGTACCTATTCATGGGATCGCCTTAGCTGTATTTTTGCAATATGGTTTATTTATAGAAATGATAGTCATGCAACTTGCAGTACTGACATCTCTTCTAAGTTTAAAACTTCCAAAAAGGGACTTATATAGATTCCCTCTAAATTCATTAGTGTTTTTCGTTGTTTCTGTCGTTTCGGCTAGCCTTTATTATATAATAGGTGGAACAACGGGCATTATTACAGAAGGCGAATTTACTTCGATGATTCTTCCTATAGCACTTTATGCCTTTGTGTATTTCTTCTTCAATAACTGGCTCATTTTCTTCATTCGAAAATACATAATAAAAATTAAAAATACGAAATTCTTTGATGAAGCTTTAAAATGGGAAGCAATCACCTCCATATTAATTATCCCAATTGGTATTTCGTTAATGCTTTTATTTCAAGAGGTTGGCATCTATGCTATTTTCTTAGTAGGTATTCCTCTTATTTGTTTATCACTCATACTTAAGCTTTATAATGAAAGTCAAACAACGGGACGATTATTAAGAAAAATAAGTTCCTTTGGTTACCAAATAAATGAGAATCTTCCTGTTCAGAAGATAACAGACTTATTTATGAAAACAGTGGCAGATCTTTTTCCAGTGGATCATGCTTATGTGTATGAGAAAAAAAACGGAAAGCTCGTAGCTATCCAAGAAGTACATTCTAAACAAGGTGAAGGAGAAAGCTTAGACAATAAAGTGGCATTGATAAGCCAAAGTGTCTTTTCCAATAGAAAATCGCATATTTACACAAAATCAAAGCAGTGGGAAAATGTATTTGAATCCTATTTACCTGGAATGGAATCTATTATGGTTGTACCTTCCATTCGTGAAAACGAAGTAGTTGCTGTTATAACTGTAACGTCTAAACAAAAGCGTGCATTTGAAAAAAGCCACCTAATGTTATTAGAAATTATGGCCAATTACTTAGTAGTTGCAGTTCAGAACGCGAGAATGTATGAGCAAAAGAAGAATGAGAGTGAACGATGTGCTTTAACTAATCTATATAACTATAGGTATTTTGAAAATGCCTTGCTTCAGAAGTACGACACTCCATCAGAAACAGATAACTTTGGAATTATTTTACTAGACTTAGATCATTTCAAACGAATTAATGATTCGTTTGGACATCATAGTGGAAATGAGGTTTTGTGCCAAGTGGCAAAAGTATTGCAGAACACACTTGATGGTTCCGGAACATTAGCAAGATATGGTGGCGAAGAATTCGTCATCTTACTTGAAGGAGACAATGTTCATTTTGCAAAACAAATGGCAGAACTATTACGGAAAGAACTAGAAAGTAATCTATTTATCGTCTCGAATGACTTAGGAAGTAAAGAACGAAAATCAGTGAGAATTACCGCAAGTATTGGAGTAGCAGTAAAGTCTGAAGCGGATGAATCTGCAATGTCTGTATTACGTAATGCAGATAGAGCAATGTACACAGGAGCGAAACAACAGGGGAGAAATAAAGTGGCGTATTATTAGTCTTATGAAAATAATAAAAAATAAGCTGGAACATAACGAAAGTGTAGATTTGAAAATACGGACGATAGGTCGCCTTAGCGGAGGAACTATACGAAGACTCCGACGGGATCAAAAGGCAAGGGTGAGACCCCAGGACCAGGAGTGCTCTAGCACTCGGCGGCTCACCAGCGGCCGGCCCGCGGAACGCAAAGTATATTTCCTTCCGTAGCGAATACTATACGCAAGTATCATTTCGTTCGGATTTCTCAGCGATGGAAACACTTTTGTCTCAACATCTTTTTAAAAAAATATGAAAATTTAAAATTTTCAGACTTATAAAATTGTCTAGCTCCAGGCGCCATCACCTAGTGTAAAATAACCTGCCTGATTAAAAGCAAAAAGCGCTTTTTATCAGGCAGAACATTTGCATTCGGTGATGAGAGGGCGCCTGGAGCTTTTCTTCTATGGTAATCTCTTTATTAATAACTATAATTAAAATCAGATGTTATGCTTGGGTTATTCCAGTTCATAGAGTTACTCGATCCTGAGCCAAAGTTGCATTGTTCATTTATATCAGTAGTATTTACTTTTGGATCATTTGCCGTCTTAGCATATATTTTACTGTTTCCATTCAAATTAATATTCCGATTATGTTTGTTATAAAAATGACCGTTAACACACATTTTAGAATTATTGGAAAAGTCCATTGTTTCATCAAAATCAGCATCCCCATCAATAAAGATAGTGGATCCTGACAAATTAAAATTTTTCTTGAAATACGTATTTCCACTTATAAAAACTTCAGAATTATTTCGTATATCCACCGTTTCATGAAAGTTTGTTAAATCTGTACTTACATCACCTATGGAAAAGGTAGAATTATCAACTGTAAAGTTCTTTTTTATATCGGCACTTCCAAAATATACTTTTGAATTACCACTTATATTCATCGTTTCATCTACATCAGCAAATCCTTCTACATAAACCTGTGATTCATTTTCAATTTTTGAAGGCTTCTTGAAAAATGCTTTTTTGCCTGCATACATTTGGGAAGCAGATAGATCATAATTAAATTTAAAATCTACATCATCCGTGAAATGAAGAGTGGAATGATTGTTAAATCTTACAGATTCGTCAAAATCAGTTATACCGCCAACAAATAGCTTCGTATTGTTAAAGGTAACAGTTCTTTTAAAGTTTAAGCTTTGTTCTACGTAAAGAGTGGAAGAAGTAATTGGATTATTCATGTTTCCATCTATGGTTAGTGATCCTTGAACCTTCACCTTTGAGTTCTCAAATTTCACATCATTTATGTTATTTCCGTAATGGACATTATTAATTTGAAGACATTCCTTTCCAGAGTAATTCACTATTCCTGGCTGACACATAGAAGTACTAGTTGGAACGTCAATTTTGTTAATAGTCGGTTTAGGAACACCTTGTTCCTCGGTTTGATGGAGTGAAATGAAATCATCGAAATTGATAGTAAGGCTTGCTTGAATCTTAGACTCATCATTATCTTTTTTCCCAAGGCTATCAGCGTTGATTACGATTTTTTTATCAGAAAGGTCAGCAGTTGGTGTTAAAATATCAATTGTAAAAGATGCATTTGGTATATCCTTTATTGGTATGGAAATTGGTTCGGAAAACTCGGAAGCTAAGCTATCTTTTAGTAGTGTGATTCCTAAAGATGTAAAGTATTCACTTGATTGCATAGGATTAGCATAAAAAGTTGCTTCCACTTGTTCCATAACTTCAGCTAATAACACGTGGGTAGCATCTTTTACAGCATATTGAAAATAAGTTGCTCCCATTTCGGCTAGTTCAATAGATTGAGATTTGGTTTCCACTTTTGTACTTTGCTTCATACTACTAATAGACTGTGCCAGAAATCCTAAAGAAATTAAGGAAAAAATAACGGTTATGAGTAATACAGTGATAAGAGCATATCCATGATTTTCTTTTAGAGTATTCATTATTATTCCTCACCACTTTTCAATCGAGTTAGGATGGTATCAATGCTTACTTTATTATTTGGATTGTTCTTGTCTGCTACGTTAATTGTTATTGTAATATCATGTATGTTTGGGTTTACAGATAATCCATCCGAATAATTTGTACTTAGACATAGTTGAGGATGCTCTATTACATTGGATTGTGAGTTAGTATCGATCATAATCTTACATTCAAAATCATTAATTTCATAAACTTCAACAGCAGCTTGATGGGATCTGACTAACGAAGTGACAATAATATTTGCTTCCTGTTGCATCTGGTTTTTTCTCATGGCTTGTTCTGAGAAAGTTAATCCTTGGATAAATACGTTCCATATAACAATACCAATGAAGGAGAGGATTGCTACTGAAATTAGCACTTCAATTAGTGTAATACCCTTTTCATTTTTATACATAACTCATTCCTCCACAACAATATAGCCAAAGCTTTCTCCAAAAAGAGTACCCTTATTGTCTAATATTTGAACATGAATTTGGTGTGCATTCGCAATACTTGTAGCTAGATCAGATTCTTTAGCTATCGTTATTATTGCAATATACTTGTCTATGTTAATTTCAGCAGAATAGTGTGAATCCTGTTCAATTAATTCTGATGGTAATTCCGAGGTAGATGGTGCTGAAAGGTAATCTATGATTTCAGATTTATTTTGCCAATCATTTAAAATCTGTCTAGAGGTATTGATCGCCTGTGTTTTCGTTTCATTAATAGAATTAAACTGTATCATTTGCGGAAAAATGTTCATTAAGGAAATAAATATTATTGATAATATCGCAATGGAAAGCAAAATTTCAATAAGGGTAAATCCTTCTTGGTTTTTTACTAACTTCATCGTATACCGCCTCACAATTTTCCCTATTCGTTATTTTGGGTCAACTTTGAAATCTACATTAGTTATTATAGTATCAATTATAAACATTGAAATTTCCTTACAATGAAAAGACTATAGTAAGAAGAAAGTTAGGTATTTTTTACTGTTATTAGAAAATAAGGGTAAAAAGACCTAAATATATTTATAAGTTTGTAAAAAAAACACTATTTATTTAGTACTATTATACTTTATAATATAAACTATATTATACGACATAATATACTATTTTTTTTAATTTCGATATAAATAATTAAAAATAGTATTGCTAAACGATATCCTTTTGTTAACTATATAGAACGAAACAAAGAAAGGAGGAGTAAACCATGAGTAAAAATAGGAAGCGTTTAGGTGATCTTTTAGTAGAGGCTAAATTGATAACACCTGAACAATTAACCGAAGCATTAAATCAGAAAAGTAAAAATCAGAAACTTGGTGATATTTTACTTCAGCAAGGATTTATAACCGAACAACAGCTAATTGAAGTTTTAGAATATCAACTAGGGATACCACATGTCAGTTTGTATCGATTTCCTATTGATCCCAAAATAACAAATCTAGTTCCTAAAGAGTTAGCACATCGGAATTATTTGATCCCTTTGAAATTAGAAGGCAATAAACTTTTTATTGCTATGGCAGACCCTATGGATTACTTTGCTATAGATGATATTAGATTATCTACCGGTTTTCAGGTTGAAGTTGCAATTGCTACGAAAGATGAAATCGTAAAGGCAATCCACAAGTATTATGAACTTGAAAATGCAGTAGAAGAGCTGTTTGAAGAACTACCTAATCAAGAGGAAGCGGAAATAGATTCAGTGAGTGGAAATGATTCTCCAATGGTAAAGCTAGTAAACCAGCTGTTGATTCGTGCTGTTCAAGAGCGAGCTAGTGATATTCATATCGACACGCAGGAGAATAAAGTACTTGTACGATATCGAATTGACGGAGTGTTAAAGACAGAAAGAACGTTGCCAAAGCATATGCAGAATATGCTTATTGCAAGAATTAAAATAATGGGGAATCTTGATATCACAGAGACGAGAACACCCCAAGATGGGCGCATAAAAGTAAATATCGATTTTCACCCGATCGATTTGCGTATTTCTACATTGCCGACTGTCTATGGGGAAAAAGTGGTAATGCGTATTCTTGATTTAGGAAATTCCTTAACAGAGTTAGATAAGCTGAATTTTAGTCCTAAGCATTATGACCATCTTGTAACTCTGTTAGAACAGCCCACGGGTATTATTTTAATTACTGGACCAACCGGATCAGGAAAGTCATCTACCCTTTATGCAGGTTTAAATCGTTTAAATTCAGATAAGGTGAACATTATAACAGTAGAAGATCCAGTGGAATATCAACTAGAAGGGATAAACCAAATTCAAGTAAATACTAAGGTTGGAATGTCTTTTGCTAATGGATTACGATCTATCCTCCGACAGGATCCAGATATTATCATGGTTGGAGAAATTCGGGATTCGGAAACAGCGGAAATTGCAGTTCGAGCTTCCTTAACAGGACATCTAGTTTTAAGTACAATTCATACGAACGATTCGATAAGCACCATCAATAGGTTAGTAGATATGAAAATAGAGCCCTTCTTAATAGCAGCATCTTTATCAGGGATTATCTCTCAACGTTTAGTGAGAAGAATCTGCCGGGATTGTAAAAAAGAACAACAGCCTACGGTCAGAGAAGAAGCGATTTTTTCTCGTAGGGGTTTATCCATTGAAAAAGTATATCGAGGAGAAGGTTGTCCAACTTGTAATATGACTGGTTATCGGGATCGCATTGCTATACATGAAATGCTTGTTTTAGATGATCATATGAAACAAATGATAATGAATGATAAATCAAGTCAATCTCTAAAGGAATACGCGAAACAAAATGGAATGTCTTTTTTGATTGATGATGGACTTGGTAAAGTGAAGCAAGGATTAACCACTACAGAAGAAGTCTTACGTGTAGCAACAGATAAGTAGGTGTATGGTGTATGGGTAGAAGTGTCATTACATTATTATCTGATGCGATTCATTTAGAGGCATCAGATATTCATTTAACAATTGGTAAACCTCCCGTATTACGAATTCACGGTGAGCTTGTAACATTAGATCAGCCAACATTAACGCCTAATGACATAAACGAAATGGTAGACGAGGTTCTTCCTGCTTCCTTAAAGGAACAGTTAGAAGAAAATAGAGAAATTGACTTTTCCTATGGAATTCCTGGCGTTTCTCGCTTTCGTTTAAATGCATATTATCAAAGATCACATTTAAGTATGGCAATACGAGTTATTCAAATGGTTATTCCTACTCTTGATGATCTACAGATGCCAAGTATATTGAGGACAATATCTGAAAAAAAACAAGGGTTAGTTTTAGTAACTGGGCCTACGGGAAGTGGTAAATCAACAACCCTTGCGGCAATGATTAAGCATATGAATGATTCTGTAAAAAGGCATATTATCACATTAGAGGATCCAATTGAATACTTGCACAAACATCGAAATTGTATTATTGATCAACGTGAAATTGGATCTGATACGAAAAGCTTTGGAACTGGATTACGTTCTGCGTTACGACAAGACCCTGATGTTATCTTAGTTGGAGAGATGCGGGATTTAGATACGATTGCTACTGCTATTACTGCTGCTGAAACAGGGCATTTAGTGTTAGGTACATTGCACACTTCAAGCGCAGCGGCAACGATTGATCGGATCATTGACGTCTTTCAACCTAGTCAGCAAGCACAGATAAGAATTCAGCTTGCATCCGTATTAACAGCGGTGATTTCACAAAGACTGTTAACAACAGTAGATAGACAAGGAAGAAAGGCTGCAACAGAAATTCTTATAAACAATTATGCTGTTTCGAACTTGATTCGAAATGAAAAAATACACCAAATCGAAAATGTTCTTCAAACTAGTAAAGCAGAGGGAATGCATACACTTGAAATGAGTGTACGCCAATTACTTCAAGCAAAGGCCATAGATTACGACGAAGCGAGACACTATTTAAAAGAGAGGTAGGTGAAGGAATTGCCACAATATCGCTACAAGGGTCGCTCTAAAATAGGGGAGAAAAAAGAAGGCACCATTTCTGGACAATCAAGAAAGCAAGTAATCCAAAAACTTAGAAACCAAGGTATTGCACAGGCTACCCTTGATGAGATAGAGCCAAACTTTTTAAATAAAGAAATAATTATAGGAAACCCTGTAAAACTGCAGGATTTTGTGTTGTTTTTACGGCAATTTGCTACTCTACTGAAATCTGGTGTCTCAATCGTTGACTCTACAGCAATATTGTCCAAACAGACGAGCAGTAAAGCACTCATGAGAGCGTTAGAGAATATTGAGGAAGATTTATTATCTGGAAATGCTTTCTCTGAAGCCGCAAGCAAACAGAAGAAGGTTTTTCCTCCTATTTTTATCAATATGGTTCGTGCTGGAGAAGCTAGTGGTTCACTTGAAGAGTCACTAGATCAACTAGCTCTGCAGTTTGAAAAACAACACGAAACGAAGCAAAAAGTAAAATCTGCTTTAGCTTATCCTATTGTTATAGCGATAGTGGCAGTACTAGTTGTTATCTTTCTGTTAACCTCCGTTGTTCCTATGTTTGCAGCTATGTTATCTGACTTAGGAGGAGAATTACCTGCGATAACAGTGTTTGTATTAACAGTGAGTAATATTGTTTCCAGTTTGTGGTGGTTACTATTAATTGGAGTATTGCTATTAAGCATTGGAATATGGATGATTCAAAAGAATGCAGATTCCAAATATTATCTTGATTACTTCTTATTGAAATTACCTATATTTGGTCAGTTGTTACAAAAGGCTGCATTAGCTAGAATGAGTAGGACACTAAGTTCTTTGTTTTCAAGCTCTGTACCCATCTTACAATCTATAAAAATAGTGGAAAAGGTAATAGGCAATGAAGTAATTGCTCACACTTTGAAACAATCTCGAAATGCATTGGAGGAAGGGAAACGACTAACAGAGCCTATGAAGGATAACTGGGTGTTCCCGCCACTTGTGGTTCACATGATTAGCATTGGGGAAGAAACTGGTTCGTTAGACCAAATGCTTGGGAAAGTTGCAGACTTTTATGAAAAAGAAGTAGAGTATGCAACAGACCGTTTAAAAGCACTCATTGAACCATTATTAATTGTCATTCTTGCGTCCGTAGTAGGAGTAATTGTTATTTCGATTATTGTACCTATGTTTCAAATTTACTCAGAAATTTAATTTTTTGATTATTGAGAGGTGCGATGAATAATGATCTTCATTTGGGCACTTGGATCATTGGGAGCGAGTAGTGCAACCGGCCTTATTAATACATTATAAAAAACTTCTTTAAAAGGAGAGGGATAGTATGTTAAAAAGAATGCTTAAGAATCAAAAAGGTTTAACGTTAATTGAGTTACTAGTAGTTGTAGTAATTTTGGGTATTATTGCAGCGATAGCGATACCTAGTATTGGTGGGTTGATTGATAATGCGAAGAAGGATGCGCATGTGGGGAATGCTCAACAGATGATCAGCTCAGCAAGAATTATGTTAACAAGTGATCCGAACAAAACAGAAATTAAGTTAGAAGAATTAATTGCTGGAGGCTACCTAGAACCAATGGAAGATCCTGATACAAAAGAAACTGGAAATTCAGCACCAGTGACTGAAGGAACAGCTGGTGACGGATACAATTGGAGTGCAAGTAAAGTAGAAGTTGAAGTTGAAAATGATGTTACAGTTTATACAGTTACTCTAATTGGAAAAGAGCGAAAAATTGAGGGTGTTAAACAAGGAGAACTTGTTAGAGGAGATGTAGTAAGTAGATAGTTTTTTTAAAGTCGAAAATAAAGGAGCCCACCAAACATGGAACTTACACTTCACATCTATCTTTTCATCCTAGGTGCCATTCTGGGCTCCTTCTATAATGTTGTAGGCTTACGGGTGCCAGCAGGGGAATCAATCGTTTCCCCTGGTTCCCATTGTCCTGCTTGTAATAAGAACCTAACATGGATGGAATTAATTCCAATCCTTTCTTTTTTCCTTCAAAAGGGTCGCTGTCGTAATTGTGCAACGAAAATATCTCCTGTTTATCCATTTTATGAAGCGTTAACTGCATGTCTTTTTACGATTTCGCCATTACTGGTGGGATGGTCAAAGGAATTGCCAATCGCACTTGCGCTTATATCATTATTAATTATTATCACTGTATCTGATTTATCAACCATGCTCATTCCTGATAAGGTCCTTCTTTTCTTTTTACCACTCTTTATTTTATTAACAGTCATTTCTCCGCTAACACCATGGTGGGACAGCATAGTAGGTGCTGTAGTTGGTTTTGGAATTCTTCTACTAATAGCGATTGTGAGTAAAGGTGGTATGGGAGGCGGAGATATTAAGCTATTTGGAGTGTTAGGAATCGTACTAGGTTTAACAGGAGTGTTCGTTGCCCTTTTCATAGCTAGTTTCTTAGGTGCAGTGGTAGGGATCGCTGCGAGAATGGGGAAGAAAGTAGAAAAAGGTAGTCCTATTCCCTTCGGACCGTTTATAGCAATCGGTAGTCTGATAAGTTACTTTTTTCATAACTCCATCATTGAATGGTATATTCAATTATTATTTTAAAGGAGGAAGTTTCCTTGTTTTCATTGACTCTTTCTAGTAAACAAACTATCGGTATCCAAATCAAAGACCACGTCATCCGCTATGTCGCTACAAAAGGTCCTTCCTTTACTAATGTAGACAACTTTGGAGAAAAGCATGTACCAATGGGAGTTATAGAAAAAGGAAAAATTGTTGATGGAGCTAGATTTCAACAACTGTTAGAAGAATGTGTTCAAGATTGGAAGCTAAAAAACAAAGAAATTATGTTTTTCATACCTGATTCTTCCGTTTTTTTTCGAAAACTTTCGATTCCAGCAAATTTAGAAGAGGAAGATATACGTGGGTATCTAAACTTTGAAATAGGGGCGTCCATTCATCTTCCCTTTGATGATGCATACTTCGACTTTCATATTCTAGAAAAAGAAAGTGAAATTGTGGAAAGTAGAGATATTTTATTTTTTGCAACCCCAGAGGAACAAGTATTGGAGTATTCAAAGAAGCTTGAGAATGCAAAGTTAAAACCAATTGTTGCAGACATCGGAGGTCTTTCTCTTTATCGTTATTTTGAACAAAGCATTGAAGCTGCAGATGAACAGCATTTTCTTTTTATTGAATGGAGCTTGACATCCATTAATATATCTATCTTTCATCAAGATGTTCCTATTTTCATGAGACATTTAGCTTATAACTTAGGGAAGGATGATGTTTCCATTCATTTGGAAGAAGGTATGATAAAGTATGAATTCAAAAATAAATTGAAGATAGATGGCGACATTGATGATCAACTCTTAGAAATAGAACGAGTAATGAATTTTTATAAATATTCTATGCATCAAGGTACAAAAGAAATTACGAATATGATTCTCTTAGGTGATCATCCTATGCTTTTCACTACTATTAAAGAGAAAGTTAGCTCCTTAAATTCACCAGCTACCCTAAAGGTGATGGAGAAAGTGAGAAATGATATTCCTGACCAGTATTTATTACCATTAAGCTTATGTTTAAAAGAGGTGTAGCCCATGTCTGTGGAAATTAACTTATTACCAAAAAAACCAAAGAAAAATTATATAGTAGTAACAGCAGTAGGCATCACCTATGGTATATCCATGGTTATCTTAATAGCTGGAATTTTTTATTATCAATCACTGCAGCGGGAGCAGGCGCAGATAGAGAATAATATCGAAACAGTAAAGCAACTTCAGCTTATTGCATCACAACAGGCAGAATTGCAGGTAGAGACACCGCATCTTGATCGTTCTGTAACGTATATAGAAGATCAGTACATATCATCTGCGCAAGTAGTAAATCTATTGGCAAATCAGTTACCAACTCAAGGTTTTTTTACTAATTATCAATATACAGATGGAGGCACTGTGCAAATCAATGCAGTATTTTCAAATCAAAGAGAAGTTGCAAGCTACCTCCATCATTTGCAATCATTATCTGTTGTGACAGATGTTATGATTCATTCTGTATCTCTTATCGAATCAGAAACTGAAACAAGGTATTCTGCTTCTTATACCATTACGTTTGATCGAGATGAACTCACAAAGTTAGAAGAGAATGTATCCACAGTTCATTTAGTTGGGGAAGGAGACAATGGATGAATATTGATAAAAATAGAATTCAAAAGTTTATCATAGCATTCGTGTTACTTGTTCTCTTATCCTTAGTAGCTGTTTATTTTATTTATCTTGCACCTTTACAAAATGATTTGGCAAAGGCGAAACAGCAGCTAAAAACAGAAGAAGAATTATACGAAACAATGTTGCAAGGAAAAGTAGAAGCTCCTGAAATGAATCAGGAAGAAACTATAGAAATGCTAAAGAAGGTTCCAACTTCTCCTTTTATTGAGAATTGGTTAGTACAATTAGAAGGAGCAGAAAATGCAGCCAATGTGACAGTCCAAAACTATAGTTTTTCAAAAAGTCAATTTCAAATAACTCTATTAAATGAAGAGGAAGAAGAGGGAGATGATACATCATCTTCTTCAATAGAGCAAACAATTCATCAAGTGAATGGATCATTACAAGTGACTGCGAATTCATTTGAAGGTCTCTATCAGTTTATTGAGGAATTAGAAAAGCTAGAAAGAATTACTAAGGTATCATCCCTATCCTTCACAGAACCTTCAGAAAATGAGGAGGGATCAACCCTTTCCTTTCAGGTAAATGTAAGTACCTATTACTTACCTGATCTACTAGAGGAACTAGGAGAATTACAAAATAGTCCATCTTTTCAACAGCCTAGTGGAAAGCATAATCCGTTCGAATAAAGGTAATAATTTTTGGTTATATCAGTGCGAAATGCTCTTGATATAACCATTTTTTATTGTGAAAATAAGTTAAGTAGTATAAAGACGGGAACAAATACATATTCTCTAGTATCGAAACTAGTAAAATGAAAAAATAATAAATATGGTTCTATGAACAGAAGTTTATTAATAGAATAATAGAAAAGAGGCTAGGTGGAAAGGAGTCAGGTCGTAATGGATAAACCAAAGAATATATCGATCCGTCTCAATGGGAAAGAACAAGTATATAATGAAGATTCGAAAAGTATAACTTCAGATAGACAAAAGAGCAAAACACCATCTGTTCAAGAGGAGATGGCAGCTTCTGCTGAGCAATCAAACAATGACTGGGTGACATTTGAGCGAAAAGAGGAAGAAAGTGAAACAAAAAAAATAGTGGATTTAGGAAAGAAAAGAGAGGAAAAAGAGGATCGCACTGCTCCTTATTGGGATGATGGGAATCGTGATAAAAGTCCCAAACTACCTCCAGTTAAACGCAAAAAACGTGGTCCATTTAAATTTTCCTTATCCTTTGAATTTTTTAGGAATTCCGTTTTTCTATCAATCTTAGGTGCTATCTTTGTTGGGAGTGCATTTGGTTTAATGCTCCTAAATATTTTTACAGCCGGAGATTCTACCGTAGTGAGCGGCGCTGGAAATACGAATGTACCTTCAAGCCAAGGAGCTGTAATTCCAGACGATACAGAAGAAGGCTTCTTAATACCGGGATTAGAGTTATTTGTCATTCAAGGTGGGGCTTTTTCTACGTTAGAAAAAGGGGAAGAAACAGTTGCAACTTTTCACAGAAAGGGATTCCCGGCTGTATTAACGGACATGCAAGATAATAATGATTTACGATACTTGTTTATAGGTATTAGTAACATGGAAGAAGATGCAAAAGGGATTGCTGCTATTTATGAGGAAGCAGAAGAAGCCACATATGTTAAAGGATTTAACGTGTATGGATATGGAGAGTTTGTTTCCGAGGATTTTGGAGAATTTATGCAAACAGGAGTTTCTTGGATGGAAAGTATTGCTGGCATTGCTTCCCAAGCAGTATTAGGTAATGAAGTAAACGGTGAACTAGAATCTCTTATACAATGGAAAAATCAATGGAACGAAGCTTTTGAAGAGTTGGAAAGATATGATGAAGAGGATCCAGTTTATAGATTGGCAAAGATGTGGTTGGAAGATGGAAATTCTACTATGGATGATATGATTGAATCAACGATAACACAAGACATCGGCTGGGATCTTCAAAATAGCGTGTTATCAATGGCATTAATTTATGAACAACTTGTTGAATTTATTTTAGATCAAAATGGAAACTACTAACCAGTGAGTAACAAATTCACTGGTTTTTTTTCTCGTTGACAGAGTAAAAACAAACCTTTTTCTTTATGCTTTATGATATAGAGGATAAACATATATACTATACAGTGGGAAGAATTCCTTCAAATAATAAAGGGAGTAGCCAGTAGAAAATAGAAGTAAGTTTTTATTAACGTTTTTCTACGAGTAATTAGACTTTGTTTTTCATGAAAAATAAAAGAAAGGTCGGATACAATGAAGCAAACAAGAACAGAACGCGATTTATTAGGAGAACGAGAAATTGATGCTGGATCATATTACGGAATCCAAACCGTGCGTGCACAAGAAAATTTCCCCATTACCGGGTATCCACCGCACCCAGAATTAATTCGTGCCTTTGGATATGTAAAAAAAGCTGCAGCAAAAGCCAATGCCGATGTGGGCGTACTGAACAAAAAAATATGCGAAGCTATAATGAAGGCATCGGATGATGTAATTGAAGGAAAATTAAATGAGCACTTTATCGTGGATAGTATTCAAGGTGGAGCGGGAACTTCCTTTAATATGAATGCAAATGAAGTTATTGCAAACAGAGCTATCGAAATCTTAGGTGGAAAAAAAGGGGATTATATGAAGGTGAGTCCTAATACCCATGTAAACATGGCGCAATCCACCAATGACACGTTTCCTACTGCTATTCATATAGCTTGTTTGCACCTTTCGGACGGTTTAATTAAATCGTTAACATCCTTAGTTGAGACGATGAGAAAGAAAGAACGAGAATTTGATGATGTGTTAAAAATGGGAAGAACCCATCTACAAGATGCTGTTCCCATTCGTTTAGGACAAGAATTCGGTTCCTATAGAAGAATGCTTACTCGTGATTTGCGAAGGTTAAAGCAATCGATCGACTTATTATATGAAGTGAACATGGGTGCAACGGCAGTAGGAACAGGGTTAAACGCTATGCCTGAATATATTGAAAAAGTAACAGAAAATCTGGCAGAAATGACAGGGATGCCATTTCATCGTGCAGAGGATTTAGTAGATGCAACCCAAAACACAGATGTGTACACGGAATTATCTAGTGCAATGAAAATTCTTGCTATTAATTTATCTAAAATAGCAAATGATTTACGTCTTATGAGTTCCGGACCTAGAACAGGGATAAACGAAATTAATTTACCACCTAGACAAGCTGGATCATCTATCATGCCTGGAAAAGTAAATCCAGTTATGTGCGAAGTGATAAACCAAATTTCCTTCCAAGTAATTGGAAACGATCATACCATAAGCTTGGCGTCAGAAGCTGGTCAACTAGAATTGAATGTGATGGAACCTGTATTAGTGTTCAACTTATTGCAATCATTTACCATTTTACAAAACGGCATTAAAGTTTTCCGAGAATATGCAGTAGAAGGAATTACAGCGAATGTAGAGCGTTGTCGGGAGCTTGTGGAAAACAGTGTGGGAATAATTACAGCAATTAATCCTCATGTTGGCTACGAAACAGCGTCGCGTATTGCAAAAGAAGCTATTACGTCCAATCGACCTGTACGGGAGATTTGTATTGAACGAGGCTTACTAAGTGAGGAAGAGCTTGATCGTATTCTAGATCCTAAAGAAATGACGAACCCTGGAATTGCTGCACCAGAGTTAATTTTCGGGGAAGAAGACTAGTTAGTAACATTTGAATGATGTAATTTCAAAAAACAATTGTTCCATTTGCTAATATTATGTATACTTATATCAACCTTTAGCAAATGGAGCAACTATTTGATAAGGGGGTCCACATGAAACCTTTAATTTTAGCCTCTCAATCTCCGAGAAGAAAACAGTTATTGAAGCAAGTTCACGTACCTTTTTCCATTGAAGCGAGTTTAGTTGAAGAAGAAATGAATAATGAAGAAGCACCTGGTGATTTAGTAATTTCTCTAGCAAAGCAGAAAGCGGAAGAAGTTTATTCGCGTTTTTCCCATGCTATCGTTCTTGGTGCAGATACGATTGTAGTAGTAGATGACCACGTTCTTGGAAAACCGAAAGATGAATATGATGCAAAAGAAATGCTACAACGATTATCAGGTAGAGCCCACCAAGTATATACTGGTGTGTATATTGTTAGTAAGGAAAAACATGTTTCCTTTTTTGAAGTCTCCGATGTTAAATTCTATTCGTTAGAAGAAGATGAAATAGATGCGTACGTTCGATCAGGAGAACCAGCTGATAAAGCTGGCGCATACGGAATACAGGGCATCGGTGCAACCCTTGTAGAAAGCATTAAAGGTGATTATTTCTCTATTGTTGGACTACCTATTGCAAAAGTTGTTCGTGCGTTGAAGGAATTTGAAATAGAAGGTTACCCTCAAACATAAGACTGGTCCTCCTCCTTTGTTATTACATCCGTTCTTATAGTAGGGTTATAAAGGAGGAGTTTTTTGTATGGCAATGATGATTCGGGATGTTCCGAAAAGTGAACGTCCGAGAGAAAGAATGGTGAAAGAAGGAGCACATGTACTTTCAAATCAGGAGTTGATCGCTATATTGCTCGGTTCTGGTACAAGATCAGAATCAGTCATTCAGTTGTCCGGTAGAGTACTTCAGTCATTTGATGGTATTAAGTTACTTAGAGAAGCGTCTGTGAAAGAACTGCAAGATATTAAAGGTATTGGTGAAGCTAAAGCAGTTCTGTTAAAGGCCGCCATGGAGTTAGGAAAAAGAATACAACAGTTTTCCATAGAAGAGCGTTACACAATCCGCTCTCCAGAAGATGCGGCGAATTATATGATGGAGGAAATGCGTCATCTAACACAAGAGCATTTCGTATGTCTTTATTTAAACACAAAGAATCATGTACTACATAAACAAACCATTTTCATCGGGAGTCTAAATGCATCGATCGTGCATCCGCGTGAGGTTGTGCGCCCATAAGGGCATTTAGAAAATCTGCTTTGGCAAAGCAGTAGGGAAATATCACAATTAACACCCTATCATCAGCCAACTTATCCGTAAGGGAAACTAAACGGGGAGTGTAGCATGTTGGCAAAGCCATAAGTTGTCTAGTTACCAAGACACGACTGAATGGCGAGATGAAACTTCATAGATAAGGATGAAAGCTGAATTGCTTGAATGATAGCTCAAGGAGGACTACGGGAACCTATAGCGGGAGGTAACGATTAACGCTATATGAAGTATGCATGTTTCTTAAAGACTTCGAGAAGCATGAAGTGATACTACTTCGTCCAACTTCTATATGGAAGAAACGAGCGAAAGTCACATCCGAAACTATTGATTTGCTATGTTTCTAAATGTCTAAATGGGGATTGCCTAAGTTGGAACGCCAATAATGGCTATGACAATTTGAGTCTGAATATCCAATATGGCAACGGAGCTCTCGTAGTAGTCTGAGATAGGGAAAGCCTATTACATGGCGAAGGAGAGTAGTTTATCAGTTTAATACAAAATTGGAAAGGAGCGAGAGGCTCTATGAGAAATCCAAAACTAGTATTAAACAGTCTAACTTCCAATGCAAAAGATAAAAATTATACCTACAAACGATTGTATCGGAACCTATATAACATTGAATTTTTTCTAGATGCCTATTCAAAAATTTACCCTAATAAAGGTAGCAACACCAAAGGTATTAATGAAGACACCATAGATGGAATGAGTTTAGAGAGAATTAATACTCTTATCGAAAAGCTCAAGAATCAGACATATCAGCCAAATCCTGCACGAAGAATTTATATCCCAAAGAAGAATGGAAAACAAAGACCACTAGGTTTGCCAACCTTTGGAGATAAGCTAGTTCAAGAAGTTGTTAGAAGAATTCTCGAAAGC
This sequence comes from Evansella sp. AB-rgal1, assembly GCF_041820985.1. Classification (NCBI taxonomy): domain Bacteria; kingdom Bacillati; phylum Bacillota; class Bacilli; order Caryophanales; family Bacillaceae; genus Evansella; species Evansella sp. AB-rgal1. The sequence goes on along the minus strand of NZ_JBGUAU010000001.1, from coordinate 245,062 downwards.
ATATATGAACCCAATTTTTCTGAAAACTCACATGCATTTCGACCGAACAGAAGCTGTCATACTGCTCTCAAACAAATCAAAAACACCTTTACTGGAACTCGATGGTTCATTGAAGGTGACATAAAAGGTTTCTTCGACCATATCGACCACCACACTCTTATTAACATCTTAAGGAGAAAAATTAAGGATGAGAAATTCATCAAATTGATTTGGAAATTCCTACGTGCAGGTTATGTAGAAGACTGGATTTTTCATAAAACACATAGTGGCACCCCACAAGGTGGCATTATTAGCCCAATTCTTTCTAATATTTACCTTAATGAATTAGATAAATATGTCGAGGAATACACATTCAACTTCAACAAAGGTGATAAAAGAAAGCATAATCTCGTCTATCATAACTTAGCAGGGAGAATAAATCATCGGAAATATAAGAATAAACGTGAATGGTCACATTTAGATAAAGAGAGCAGAACGAAACGAGCTATTGAATTAAAAGCTCTATACAAAGAACTAATAAAACATGACAGCAAAGACCTGTTTGACCCGAACTATCGAAGAATGAAATATGTGAGATATGCGGATGATTTTCTGATTGGTGTTATAGCGAGTAAGGAAGAAACAGAGAAAATCAAACAGGATTTAACTGATTTTCTAGCTGATAAACTAAGACTTGAACTTAGTGCAGAAAAAACGCTGATAACGCACAGTAAAAAGGATGCAAGATTTCTTGGATACGATATAAGAGTGGCAAGGGATTGGCAAACAATGAAAATGCCAAATGACACGCAAAAAAGGAAATTCAATTTCCAAGCCAAACTTTTTGTTCCGCATGAAAAATACATCAAAAAACTCATTGATTTAGGCGCGTTAAGTCTAGGAAAAAATAATCAATGGAAACCGATTCATAGAACGTATTTAGTCCATAATGACGACCTTGAAATATTAAGACAATACAATTCCGAAATAAGGGGCTTGTATAATTACTACAGATTAGCTAGTAATGTACATGTTTTACAATCTTTTCGTCAAACGATGAAATTTAGCATGATTAAAACTTATGCAAAAAAATACAAAAGTACCGTCAGCAAAATCATAAATAAATTCTCAATTAACGGTACATTTGGCGTTCGTTATAAGACGAAGGAAGGACAACGTATTGCATATTTCATAGAACAAAGAATGGAAAAAGATACGAAGATAAAAAATGAAGAGGTTGACTTAGTTACTGATACTACAAAATATGGAGGTAGAACGAGTCTTATCGAACGCCTTTTAGCAGAAAAATGTGAATGGTGTGGAACGGATAACACTCCTTTGGAGATGCACCATGTAAATAAACTTAAGAATCTAAAAGGTAAAAAACGATGGGAACAGTTCATGATTGCAAGAAATCGTAAGACAATTGCAATGTGTGAAAGGTGCCACCATGATTTACACAATGGGAAGTTAGATTGATAAATGGAAAGCCGTATACTCTGAGAGGAGTACGTACGGTTTGGAGGGAAGTGCTTGGAAACCTACTTAAGTAATTAAGCAAGGCGCTGGGTACTTACCCTACTACAAAGAAGCATTTCGCTATTCTGCCGCATCTATTGTCTGCCTTCATAATCATCCATCCGGAGATGTTTCACCAAGTAACGAAGATATTGAGGTTACAAAACGTCTCGTGCAATGCGGTAGAATGCTAGGCATTGACCTCCTCGACCATCTCATCATCGGCGATAAAAAATTTTGTTCGTTGAAGGAGAAAGGGTATATATAATATGTATGGATGAGTGTATACGAATTTATCATGCGGATAAAAATCCGTATGGAAGTATAGTAGTACTATAAACTTCCGATGGAATGAGCGAATGCCATCGGAACTCCAGTGGGAAGCAGAGCAGAGGCGAGACACCGCAGAGCGCTTGCGCTTGAGGGGGCTCGGTTCGGCAAACTCCCCACAGGAAAGGAGTGGACTGGAGCGAATGGAATATACCAACAAAGTTAGGAGTACTAGATAAGTTAACCACGTATTGAGCAACGTATTTTCTGGGTAGACATATAATTAAACCTTCTCACTGAGAGGGAATTTAACTCCCTCTCTTATTTCTGATTCTCACTTTCCCTCATGTACATGTTAATATCATTATGTTAGGATAAGATAAGGATTTTTGTATCATTTTTTTTGGAAAAATAGACATTTTATTTATTCATAGAAGTTTTTCTAGATGTTCGTATGAAAATGCTACTCTTTCCTTAAAATATTGAGTATAATTAACGATATGAGTTCGTGACTAATTTACAAAATAACACTTTGATTTTTTCATGAATGCTTTTCTTATAATGAAGGGAGATTACATAGATGTTTGGTGGTTTTTCAAGAGATTTAGGAATTGATTTAGGTACTGCGAATACCCTCGTTTACGTAAAAGGTAAAGGGGTTATCTTACGTGAGCCTTCTGTTGTGGCAATTCGAACTGACTCAGGATCTATAGAAGCAGTAGGAAATGATGCGAAAAACATGATTGGACGTACTCCAGGAAATATCGTTGCGATTCGACCGATGAAAGATGGAGTTATTGCTGATTTTGATACAACAGCAACAATGATGAAATATTTTATTAGACAGGCTTTGCGCCAACGTGGTATTTTTACTCGAAAACCAAATGTTATGGTTTGTGTTCCATCTGGAATTACTGCTGTGGAAAAAAGAGCAGTAGAAGACGCTACAAAGCAAGCAGGTGCAAGAGAAGCATATACGATCGAAGAGCCATTTGCTGCTGCTATTGGAGCAGATCTTCCAGTGTGGGAACCAACAGGAAGTATGATTGTTGATATCGGTGGTGGAACAACAGAAGTAGCGATCATATCCCTTGGCGGTATCGTTACAAGTGAATCTGTCCGTGTTGCTGGGGATGAAATGGATGAAGCAATCGCGCAATATGTGAAAAAGAAATACAACTTAATGATCGGGGAACGTACAGCAGAAGCAATTAAATTTGAAATTGGCTCTGCCGGCACGCCAGATACTGCAGATGAAATGGATATTCGTGGACGAGATTTAGTTAGTGGATTACCGAAAACAATCACCATTTCAGCTGTAGAAATAGCAAAAGCATTAGAAGATACTGTTGCACAAATAATACAATCGGTAAAAGATACATTAGAGCAGTCACCTCCAGAGCTTGCTGCGGATATTATGGATCGCGGTATTGTTTTGACTGGTGGTGGAGCTTTATTACGTAATTTAGATAAGGTTCTTTCAGACGAAACGAACATGCCAGTTCTTGTTTCAGAAAACCCGTTGGATTGTGTTGCAATCGGAACAGGAAAAGCGTTAGAGAATTTACATCTTTTTAGATCAAAGGCTGGTATTACAGTACGATCAAATAGAAAAGGATAAGTAGGTGTCGCAAATGCAGTCATTTTTTTCCAATAAGCGACTCATCATCTTACTTGTATGTATTATCATACTCGTTGCACTTATTGGGTACTCCATGAGTGAACGTCGTTCTTTATCATGGCCGGAGCAGTTTATTACGGACAGCGTCGGCTGGGTTCAATCTGGCTTTTCAAGACCCGCTCATTTTGTAGCGGGTTTCTTTGAGAACCTAGATGAAATTAAGAACCTTTATGAGGAAAATCGTATTTTAAAGTCACATTTAGATGAGTATGCCGCCCTTCAAGTGGAAGTGAATGAACTTCGCAGACATAATGAAGAACTAATGGCATCATTAGATGTGAGGGAAAGTCTCAATCAATACAATGTGCGAACTGCACTTGTTATTCATCGTTCTCCTGATCGATGGAACGAATTTATTGGTATTAATAAAGGAGAACAGCATGGAATTGAAGTAAACATGGCAGTGATGACTTCTAAAGGATTGGTAGGAAAAATAAGCCAAACTTCTCAATTTACTTCTACTGTGCAGCTATTGAGTGACCATGACCGAACAAATCGAATTTCTGCCTTTGCTGATGGAGAACAGTCTATATATGGTTTTATTGAGGGGATCGATGACGCTACAGGAACGTTGAAGTTTACACGGCTGGATATTGATGCAGAAATAGAAGAAGGCATGTTAGTATGGACGTCCGGTTTAGGAGGTATTTTCCCAAGTGAACTACTTATTGGTGAAATTGTCACTTATGAAACGGATGAATTTGGGTTATCTCAAACTGCATACGTACAACCTACCGCAGATTTTCAACAGTTAGATTACGTGTTAGTAATTGAACGAAGTACATCTTCTTTATATCCAGGTATTGATCCAGACATTGAATTTGAGGAAGAAGAGGAGCAAGAGGAAGAAGAGGATGATGAGACAGAGGATGAGGGTGATGAGTCATGATTCGTTACTTATTATTCCTCGTCCTTTTCGTTTTTTTCATATTTGAAGGAACCGTATTTCAAATTTTTGCATCGGATATGTTTGGAACACCATATATATTTGTTCCTCGGTGGGTATTTGCAATTATTATATTTGCAGGTATTTATCGTGGTAGGGCTACCGGAACTATGTATGCGGTCATTTTAGGTGTGATATATGACGTGATATTCATGTCTATACTTGGAGTCTATGCCTTCGGGATGGGACTTATTACTTATTTACTATCTATCTCTATCCCATTTTTTCAACGGAACATACCGATCATCGTAATAACATGTATGATTGCAATTGCTACGCTTGATTACTATATTTACGGTATGATGTTATTATTAGGATTAACATCTATCATACATGAGGAGTTTCTCTATACTCGTTTTATACCAAGCATATTAATTAATTTTGCCTTTGTGTGCATAGCAGCATATCCATTAAAGAAGATGTTCCAATATATAAAGCGTAAAAAAGAAGAAGCAGAGACAGTGTAATAGAAATTTGTTTACTATTTTAAAAAATAGTGCATTGGAGAGGGTTTGAGGTGAGACTTATGGCACCAAAGCAATTAAAAAAACACCAAAACGTACTCATAAAAGGGACGAAGGATGGACTAACATTTTTTCTTAATGATCAATGTACATTCGACTCCCTTATCTTAGAGTTACAAGAAAAACTATCGGAGCGCCCTAAGTCAATGGATAGTGAGGGTGCATTTGTAAGGGTGAAGCTTGTAACGGGGAAACGCTATTTAGAGGAAAGCCAAATTGATATATTGAGCAATACTCTATCTGAATATATTCAAGGGATTATAGAAACTATCGACTCAGACGTCATTACAAAAGAGGAAGCTGAAGCATTACGGAAAAAACAACAGGTAACTCGTCTTATAAAAGTTGTTCGTTCTGGACAGGTTGTGGAAGTGGATGGCGACTTATTACTCATCGGTGATGTCAACCCCGGTGGATCGGTTTTGGCCACTGGAAATATATTTGTTATGGGGAAACTATTAGGGATGGCTCATGCCGGCTTTCAAGGAGATACAGAAGCGGTTATCTGTGCTTCTTCCATGCTGCCCTCTCAATTACGAATAGGCGGTGTTATTAGACGCGCACCAGAGAAAGAAGAAAAGGATGTACAATTGATGGAATGTGCGTATGTTGATGAGTCGGGAGAAATGGTCCTCGACCGCTTGCAGCGGCTACCAAATATTCGTCCAGAATTATCGTTTGTTCAATAAAAATTACAGCTTCATACTATTTCATGATAGAATGATAGTAATCAGAGAACAATAAATTATTTACTATAATGATAGTTTTTACATATAGGTTGAAATGAAAGGGGAGAGAAACGTGGGAGAAGCTATCGTAATAACATCTGGAAAGGGCGGGGTCGGTAAAACTACCACCACTGCGAATTTAGGTACAGCACTCGCATTATCCGGAAAAAAAGTATGTCTAGTCGATACAGATATCGGACTACGAAACTTAGATGTAGTTATGGGTTTAGAGAATAGAATTATCTATGATCTCGTTGATGTTGTAGAAGAACGATGTCGTTTACATCAAGCACTAGTAACTGATAAGCGATTTGAATGCTTAACTCTCCTACCTGCTGCTCAAACAAAGGACAAGTCAGCTGTAGAGCCGCATCAAATGAAAAAACTAATTGGAGAGATCAAAAAGGACTATGATTACGTTTTAATCGATTGTCCTGCAGGGATAGAACAAGGCTTTAAAAATGCGGTTGCAGGTGCCAATAAAGCTATTGTTGTAACGACTCCAGAGATTTCTTCAGTAAGAGACGCAGATCGTATTATCGGTTTATTGGAAAAAGAAGACGTAGAGCCACCTCGATTAGTTATTAATCGAATTCGACCACATATGAGTAAAAACGGTGACTCCTTAGATATTGATGAAGTTGTAACCATTCTTTCCATCGAGCTACTAGGGATTGTAATTGATGAGGATGAAGTAATTAAGGCTTCCAATAACGGAGAGCCTATTGCAATGAATCCAAAATTTAAGGCATCTATTGCATATCGAAATATTGCGCGAAGAATTTGTGGAGAAACAGTTCCGCTACTGTCTCTCGAAAATGACCGTGGAATGATGTCTAAAATGAAGAAATTTTTAGGGATTCGAGCTTAATAGCTAAACAATTGACTTGAAACCAAAGAGCGTTGTGCTCTTTGGTTTGTTTTTGTTTTTAGGGGAATGCGCGAATAGGAATTTGGGTGGCTTTTGGGTTTATTCGCATTCCCTGCATAATGTATATGGTACTTCTAGTCGTAAAAAACGTAATGACAAATTTAACTAGTTTTTTTCAAATGGATGACATAATTTAGTCATAAGTTTGCAACGGAATGTTCACATATGTGATGTGGTTCACAAACTTAAGTGATATATAATGTAATTAAAGATAGTTAGTGACCACTAACGAACACAAAGTAAAAAAACAAAAAGAGAAAGCAAATAAATGAAAACAACAAGAACAAACTACTAAGAATATACCTTCTTAAATAAGTAAATTTTTGGTTACAAACTATCAAATACAAATACAAACTAATTATAGGGGGAATTATCATGTTTATGAATTTCTTAAGAAACAACATTTATGCTGCAGGTGCTTTAACTTTATTACGTATCTATCTTGGTTGGTCTTGGTTAACAGCAGGATGGGGGAAAGTGACAGGTGACTTTAATGCTGCTGGCTATTTAACAGGAGTAGTAAACAACGAAACAGTAATGAACACATATCCAACGTATCACGCTTTTATCGAAAATTTCGCACTTCCTAATGCAGGAGTATTTAGCTTTATGGTAGCTTGGGGAGAGTTATTAGTAGGACTTGGCTTAATTGTTGGAGTATTAACTACAGCTGCTGCTTTCTTCGGAATTATGATGAACTTTGCATTTATGTTTGCTGGAACAGTTTCAACAAACCCTTGGATGGTTTTAATAACAATCTTCATCCTAGCTGCTGGTTACAACGCTGGTAAATTTGGTGGTGACCGCTGGGTAATCCCATATATCCGTCACACTGTTTTCAAAGGTAGATTGGCAACAGAATAATTCACTTCGTAAAAGGCGCTCTTCAGGGAGTGTCTTTTTTTTAAAGGTAAAGTATAAAATTTTTAGACTTTGATAGTTGTCTAGCTCCAGGCACCATCGTCTCGTGTCAAATAACCTTCCCGATTAAAAGTAAAAGCACTTTTCAACTGAAAGAACATTTTTCTTCGCAGATTGCCATTCGTTTCGTTTCCATATGGGAAGGCCTGGCAAGCCTCCTCAAGAGCAAGCGCTCTGGGGTGTCTCAGCTCTGCTCTGCATCCCACAGGAGTTCGTGTACACGCGATGATTTCACATTAAGTGAAAAATTTACAGTATTCCACTTCTTCTCCCAATGGACAAACTTCCTTGCATATAGTCTGAGGACAAGTCATACATATGAAACATAAACTCTTAGGGAATAAGGAAGGGAACGTTCTATGAAAAATCGTATTGATACTCTTAAAAGAAAAATGGATGAAAAGCGAAAAAGTAGAAAACATTCACCACATAAGCAAATTGTTCGGGAACGTGATAGAGGTATGGACCTCCCTCCTTTCTCCATGAAGCACGTGGATGAAAGAGAAGATACGTTATATTCGTATGACTACAAACGACCACTTGCTGAATCACAAGGGGGTACATTTTTTCGAAAAGATCGATTTATCATGCAAATATTAGCAAGTGTTTGTCTCTTTTTTGCAATAGGAATTCTTCTTCAATCTCAATCCTCAACACTAGATGGAGTGAGACAGTATGTTCAAAATTCATTCCATGAGGACTTTCAATTTACGGCAGTTGCAGATTGGTATGAAGAAGCATTTGGTCGTCCACTAGCACTTCTTCCTCCGAATATGGAAATGGTAGCACCAGGTAACTTAGATGATGGGGATGATTTTGACAATGTGTATGCGTTACCTGCTACTGGAACAGTGAGACAATCGTTTCAAGAGAATGGTCGCGGTGTATATGTTGAGACAAATTCAGATCAGGCAGTGGAAGCGATCCGAAGTGGTTATGTAACGTTTATTGGGGAAGATGATGAAGGTGAATGGGGAAAAGTTGTTGTGGTTCGACATCCTGATGGAGGAGAATCATGGTACGGGATGTTAGACAATATTTCAGTAGAACTGTATGCACCTATTGTAAGTGGGGATTTATTAGGAACAGTTTCTCCGCACATTGAGATGGAAGGGGTTGGAGTGTATTACTTTGCTTTAAAAGAAGACGATACATTTGTCGACCCGATCGAAGTGGTTCCATTTGATTAATTTGATTAGAAAAATTCAGATTCATCCTGTTTTTTGGGGGATTTTAGGAATAGGTGCATTAACAGGACTTTTTAAAGAGTTACTTATGCTTTTTTTTATCGTGTTCATTCACGAGTTAGGACACAGTTATATGGCATATCGTTTTAAATGGAGGATAAAACGAATTGTCCTTCTTCCATTTGGAGGAATGGCTGAAACGGAAGAGTATGGGAATCGGCCAGTAAAAGAAGAAATCCTCGTTATCATTTTCGGACCTATTCAACATATATGGTTAATTGGAGGTAGTTTCCTACTGTTGCAAACTCCTTTTTGGAGCCAGGCAGATCATGACATTTTTCTCTTTCATAATATCGTTATTTTGCTTTTTAACTTACTTCCCATTTTACCTTTAGATGGTGGGAAACTAGTGTTTTCTGTTTATTCCTATTTCTCTTCGTTTCATAAAGCACATAGACGAAGCTATTTCACTTCCGCATGTTTACTTTTTCTAGTAAGTGCTTTTTCTTTGTTTTATTTAAGTTTTCATTTGAATTTAATCGTAGTGTTAATCTTTTTATGGATACACCACTATTTAGAGTGGAAACAAAGACATTATATGTTTTTACGTTTCTTATTAGAAAGAAGACGAATTGGTCCCTATGGAACAGAAAAATGTATTACTGTTTCACCAACATGGACTGTGTCTGATGCAATGAAATTGGTCAATCGGCAGCGATATCATTACTTTACTTTTGGGAAAAATGGAGTGGTTTTGGAAGAACCCAAAGTGTTGGAAGCTTTTTTTGATGAAGAGAAGCGAATTTTACCTCTTGCAAAACTAATATAAATACTGAATGCAACTAGTATAGTGTTCTTTTGAATGACCAAAACAAGCTTGCCATCTCTTTGACTTTCTTTATATAATAGTCGAAGCAGTTTAATATGATGGGAGCTAACTTCTTTGCGAAAAGTAATTTTAAATATGATTGCAGATGAAAAACGTGGTGCGGTGCTGGAAAACAATAAAGTAGTAGAATGGCTTTATGAGCAAGAGGATAATGTAACTCGGTCTGGAAATATCTTTCTTGGTAAGGTAATTGATATTGTTCCTGGAATGGAAGCAGCATTTGTAGACATAGGTTCGGAAAAAAACGGCTTTTTATACAGAAATGATTTACTTGCTTTTCAACCATTCAAAGATGATCCTACAAAAAAAGATTCCTATCCATCCATACGGTCAATATTAACAAAGGGTCAGTCCATAATCGTTCAAATAACGAAGGAAGCTGTTGGTACGAAAGGGGTTCGTTTAACCGAGGTATGTTCATTACCTGGGAAATATTTAGTGTACCTACCAAAAGCAGGGTATGTCGCTGTTTCAAAAAAAATGAAGGATGAATCTAGTCGAGACAAGTGGCGCGACAAGGGGAAGTCATGGTTACAAGATGAGGAAGGACTTATTCTTCGAACGGTATCAGAAACGGTAGATGAACAAACAGTAAATAATGAACTACAAAGACTACGAAATCAATATAAAGAGATAGAATCTGTTGCCAAAGGTATCAAACCTCCTAGTTTATTATATAATCAGTCTTCTTTACTGGATCGTGTAGTTAGGGATTATATGGCTGATGGGGAGACAGAGGTTATTGTAGACACATTAGAAGATTATAAGAAGTTAACTGCATGGATGGAAATGGAAAGGAGCAAGCAAATTCATTTTCACAACAGTACAGAAGAGATATTTTCTACATATGATTTGAATAAGCAACTAGATAAATCAGTTCGAAGTCATGTTTGGTTAAAAAATGGTGGTTTTTTAATCATCGAAAAAACAGAAGCCCTCACAGTAATTGATATTAATACTGGGAAATATGTAGGGAAAGAAAACCTACGAGAAACGGTATTAAAAACAAATATAGAAGCTGCGAACACTGTTGCAGAACACCTAAGACTTCGAAATATTAGTGGTATTATATTGATTGACTTTATCGACATGAAGTTCGATGAGGACCGAGAAAAAGTACTGGAAGCATTAAAATTTGCGGCTTCTCATGATAGAACGTTAACGAATATTGGTGGATTTACGAAATTTGGCCTTGTGGAAATGACGAGAAAAAAGACAAGAAATTCTCTTGAATCTATTCTGTTTGAAGACTGTACCGTTTGTCAGGGAAGTGGGAAAGTACAAAGTGTTCATTCGGCTTATTCATCACTAGTGCGTGATGTTTTTACTTTACGTTTTACAGAAGCAGATGCCTTTTTATTAGAAGTGAGTCCATTGTTGATGGATGAATTAATGAAGAATAATAAGGAAAAACTAATAGAGTTGGAAAATAAAATGAAGAAAAAATTGTTTTGTATGAAATTTCCACAATTATCGGTTGCTGTGACTTCACACCATTTTCTGAGATTGATGGGTTCTGTTGATGAAATTCATGGCATTTGGGAAGCTCGATCGAAGCAAAGAGTAGATAAATAAAGGGATTTCGTCATATATGTTATTGACACTAGCATTTCAAATATGGTATGATTTCCTTTGTTAGTTGTTTGGATATCTCCAAGTAGCTATAACCGCACAGATCAGGTTTTATAAGCATTTTTCCCTTAAAAGTGCACCTGTAATGGCGAGTCTGAGTATTAAGGAGGTGCCGTATGTACGCTATTATTGAAACTGGTGGTAAACAAGTAAAAGTAACTGAAGGCCAAGAAATCTACATTGAAAAGCTTGATGTAGCTGAAGGTGAATCAGTAACATTTGACCGTGTAATCTTTGTAGGTGGAGACGAAACAAAAGTTGGAGCTCCATTCGTAGAAGGTGCGACTGTTTCGGCTAAAGTAGAAAAGCAAGGTCGTGGCAAGAAGATGATCGTGTATAAATACAAAGCTAAGAAAAACTATCGTCGTAAGCAAGGTCATCGTCAACCATACACAAAAGTAACGATTGAAAAAATCAACGCGTAAGGTGTTCATATGATAAACGTTGTTTTTGAACGGAATGATGATAGTACCATTCATACATTTACGATGGACGGACACGCTGAATTCGCTGAGCATGGCAAGGATCTTGTATGTGCAGGGGCATCTGCTGTATCAATTGGTGCAGTAAATGCTATTAACGAAATTTGCGGTGTACGTTTAGAAGTAGAGATGAATAGTGTTGAGGGAGGCTTTCTCCGCTGTCGTGTTCCTGAAAAACTCGAGTCAGACACTTATGAGAAAGTACAATTATTACTGGAAGGATTGTTCTACTCGTTAAAAACGATTGAAGAACAATACGGACAGTTTATACGTATTAAATCGTGATACAGGAGGTGAAGACCATGTTTTTACAATTGGACCTTCAATTATTCGCAAGTAAAAAGGGAGTAGGTTCCACAAAGAACGGTCGTGACTCTATCGCTAAGCGCTTAGGCACAAAGCGTGGAGACGGACAAGAAGTTACTGGTGGATCTATTTTAGTACGTCAACGCGGAACTAAAATTTACCCAGGTGTAAACGTAGGTAGAGGCGGAGACGACACTTTGTTTGCGAAAGTAGACGGAGTTGTTAAATTCGAGCGTGTTGGACGTGACCGCAAGCAAGTTAGCGTATATCCAGTAGCGCAAGAAGCATAAGCAACACAATCAAAAACCTAATGACTTTTAGAGTCATTAGGTTTTTTTTGAAAGGGAAGAAAGTATAACGTTTTTGGACTTAGAAAGTTGTCTAGCTCCAGGCGCCATGACCTAGTGTCAAATAACCTGGACGATTAAAAGTAAAAGCACTTTTTTTGTCTAGCTACATCCGCTTTTCGTTCGTCCAGAAGATTTGCATTTCGGTCATGAAAGGGCGCCTTGCGCTTTTCTTAAAAGGTAAGAAAGTATATAATTTTTGAACTTAGAAAGGTGTCTAGCTCCAGGCGCCAGGACCTCGTGTCAAATAACCAGGCCGATTAAAAAGTAAAAAGCACTTTTTATCGTCCAGAACATTTGCATTTCGGTCCTGAGAGGGCGTCTTGCGCTTTTTTTATTCTGAAGTTTACTCAAGATAACGAGGAATCGTTAAGCTGAGAGGAATTCTATTTTTTGTTCTTGTTCACAAAATTGTCAGGGACCAGGTCCCTGACAATTTTGTGTCATTCTTTGAGAATTCGTAGACTCACAGCTCTTGATTGCCCCGGATAACTTTCTTCCATTTCACGATATTCTACTCTTACATATAGACCTACTTCGAGAATTCGTTCTATATCAGCTACTGTATACCAAACAGCATTTCCAAAATCATTACTAGAAGAGAATAAAGATTCTTCATCGATACTAATGGCCTCTTTTTAAATATATTACTTACAACTAATTTTCCGTTATCCACTTCCCAGGATGTATCTATAATAATGAAATCGTGTTAACTTCATACTATAATCAAAATAATTACAAGCAAAAATATAAGGTGGAAGGTGATTATAATGAAAGTAACAGTTATCGGTTTTTGGGGTGCATATCCCGAACAGAACAGTGCAACGTCATGTTATTTACTAGAGGATGAAAATACAAAAATACTTCTCGACTGCGGAAGTGGGGCTGTTTCTCAGTTACAAAATTATATAAACTTATGGGAGATTGATGCAGTAATCTTGTCTCACTATCATCACGACCATGTTGCTGATGTTGGTGTTTTGACGTATAGCCGTGTAGTGGATATGAACTTGAAAAAAATAGACCGACCTTTACAAATTTTTGGGCATCAAGATGACTTTCCAGCTTTTCAACAGCTTGGAAAAGAGCCATATGCCAAAGCCTTTCCATATAATGATAAAGCCCCCCTGAAAATAGGCTCTTTCACTTTTAATTTTCATAAAACAACTCATCCCGCTCCATGTTATGCCATAAAGGTCCAATCAGCTGATGGAGGAACATTCGTTTACACAGCAGATACATCATATGATGAATCCCTACTTCCTTTTATATATGGGGTGGATCTTCTCATTGCCGAGACTAGCTTTTATGAAGACCAAGATGCAAGACCATATGGGCATATGAATAGTAAGGAAGCAGCTACGTTAGCTGCCAAAGGAAACGTCAATGAACTATTATTGACTCACCTACCACACTTCGGAAATCATGATAATTTAGTGATAGAATCTAAGAAATATTACTTAGGAAAGGTTAGGTTAGCAGCAACAGGGGCTAGATGGACAAATAACTATTAATTGTGAAAATAGGAGAGCTCAAACAAATTTGAGCTCTCCTATTTTTTGTTCACAAAAAGTTCGGGGACCAGACCTGGTAACTTTATGTGAATAATCCCTTGTGCTTGTATATCTATAAATTTACAAATCATTAACACTTTGTTTACAATCTATTTATTTGTCCTTAATAATTCGAGATTATAATTCTAATTGTGATAGAGAAACAAACAATACTATCAAATTATGAACATAACAATTAGGAGGAAATTACTAGTGAAGAAATATCTTTTATCTTTAACAATGGCAGCTTTAACATTTATGGCAGTTGGATGTGGATCTAATGACAGTGAAGCAGACGCAAGTGGTGGAAAACTATCTGGAGATGTAATTGTAGACGGATCTGGAACAGTTTTTCCTTTAATGTCTGTAGTTGCTGAGGAATTCATGAAAAAAGAGGATGTAAACGTACAAGTTGCACGAGCTGGAACTAGTGCTGGTATGAAAAAGTATGTAGTAGGAGAAACAGACTTTGCTAATGCTTCACGAGGAATTAAGGAAGAAGAATTAGCTGAATTAGAAGCAAACGAAATTGAATCAAAAGAATTTAAAGTTGCGCTAGATGGACTAACTCTTGTAATTAACCCAGAAAACGATTGGGCGACGGAATTAACAGAAGAAGAAATTAAAACAATGTTCGTTACAGGGGAAATGAAAGCAGACGACAATGTATTATGGTCAGATATTCGTCCTGAATGGCCAAATGAAAAAATAAATTTTTATGGACCTAACGAAAACCACGGAACGTACGAGTTTTTCGTAGATGTCATTATCGAAAAGCAAGAATTAGTAGACGGAATTAATCTTCAACAAGAATATTCTACATTAGTTAACTTAGTTGCAGAAGATAAAAATGGAATTGCCTTCTTCGGCTACGGTTATTATGCAAATAACGACGACAAGATTACAGCTGTAAAAGTGGACTTTGGGAATGGTCCAGTTGCACCATCTCTGGATACAATTGCTGAAGATGGACCATATGCAAACTTTACTCGACCAGTATTTACAAACTTAAGTATTGATGCAGCAAAAGAAAAACCACAAGTAAAAGCATTTGCAGAATACATTTTCAGCGAAGGTGCTGCAAAATTTGCAGGTGAAACAGGATTTGCTCCACTACCAGAAGCAGAGCTTAAAGAAAGTTTAGAGTTTGTTCAGTCGATTAAATAACATAATGGAAAAAGGGTGCGTCAAAAAGATCTTTTGGCACACCCTATCATTTCCGAAGAAATATGAACAAATAGTAATATTTTCTTCTTAAGGAGAACGAGAAAGGAGCAGTTTTTCATGTCAAAAACTGTGAACGTGAAAGAATTAATACAACAAAAAGATAGAGTATCTAAAGTGAGAGCAATCGTAGAAAAAATGATCCCAACAGTTTTATTTCTTCTAGCTTCTATCTCGATACTTACTACAGTGGGGATTGTTTCAACCTTAGTGTATGAAACTTTTTTATTTTTTAAAGAAGTATCTATTATTCAATTTTTTACAAGTCCAGAATTAAAGCCTTTAAGTAGAGTAGATCCAAAGTTTAGTATTTTACCCCTACTTACAGGAACAGTCCTTACATCTCTTGTTGCAATGTTCGTTGCCATACCGATCGGTTTAACAACAGCGATATTTTTAAGTGAATATGCTTCAGAAAAAGTGAGGAAACTATTAAAGCCGTTAATTGAAGTTTTAGCAGGTATACCAACAATCGTTTACGGATTCTTTGCATTTACGTTCGTTACACCGTTATTACGCGAATTTGTTCCAGGCTTACAAGCAACGAATGCACTCAGTCCGGGAATTGTAATGGGGATTATGATCATTCCACTTGTTGCATCTCTTTCTGAGGATGCAATGAATTCAGTTCCGAACGCAATGAGAGAAGGGGCAATGGCGCTTGGGGCTACAAAATTGGAAGTAACACTACGTGTTGTTATCCCTGCTGCAATTTCTGGTATTATCGCTTCCTTTGTGTTAGGAATATCACGGGCAATAGGAGAAACGATGATTGTTACTATTGCTAGTGGAAGCACGAAGAATTTTACTTTCGACATAACGCAATCAATGCAAACGATGACAGCTTATATTGTAGAGGTCACAAGTGGTGATGCAGCTGCTGGAACAACTGCTTATTATAGCTTATATGCAGTAGCGTTTACGCTATTTATTTTCACCTTGTTAATGAATATGTTTGCAAGATATATCTCTCGCAAATACAGGGAGGTTTACTAGAATGGAAGTAGTAGAAGAAAAAAAGAAATATATTAACCTTGAAGTCGTACAAAAGAAAATGGCTACTCGTATTTTACTAAACAAACTTGTAAAATACCTATTCTTACTTTCCACGTTGTTTGGTTTAGTTGTGTTAGCAGTACTTTTATACCGTGTTTATATAGATAGTGTAGGTTGGCTTAATTTAGACTTTTTACGAAATAGACTTTCTACTAACCCAGATCGAGCAGGTATTGTTGGAGCCATTGTTGGAACTGTTTGGTTAATGATTATAGTGGGGCCAGTTACGATGTTTTTAGGAATTGGTACTGCACTATATTTAGAAGAATATGCAAAGAAAGGCCGTATCCATTCGTTTATTCAAACGAATATCACAAATTTAGCAGGAGTACCTTCTATTGTTTTCGGTTTGCTAGGTTTGACGATTTTCGTACGAGTATTTGGACTGGGCTCCAGTATAATAGCTGGTGGTTTGACGATGTCTTTACTTGTTTTACCGATTGTAGTAGTTGCCTCACAAGAGGCAATTCGCTCCGTACCACAATTTTTGCGTGAAGCGTCTTTTGGTATGGGAGCGACAAAATGGCAAACAATTAAGCATGTTGTTTTACCAACATCTTTACCTGGTATTTTGACAGGTGTAATCTTAGCTTTATCACGTGCTATAGGAGAAACTGCACCATTAGTCGTAATTGGTATTCCAGCATTATTAATTCCTGTTCCAAACAGTATGTTTGACACCTTTACAGCGTTACCTATGCAAGTTTATTATTGGACGATTGACTCTGTTCTTGTTGATGAGTACGCCAATTTAGCTGCAGCAACCATTATCGTACTACTTGTTATCCTATTTATAATGAACTCTATTGCAATCATTATTAGAAACAAGTTTCAGAAACGATATTAATAAGGAGGAGTAAGTAAACTATGGTAGGATTACAGGTTTCCACAAAGATTGAGAAAGAAAAAATAAAAACAACTTCTGAGAGTGTGAAAAAAAATGTCGTCCTTCATACGAAAGATCTAAATCTATGGTATGGAGAAAATCATGCATTAAAAAATATTAATCTACCTATGTTAGAAAATGAAGTTACCGCTATTATTGGTCCTTCTGGCTGTGGGAAATCTACGTATATAAAAACATTAAATAGAATGGTAGAACTAGCTGCAAATGTAAAAGTGTCAGGTGAAATAATCTACCGTGGTCAAAACATATTTACTAAATCCTATAGAGTAGAAGAACTGCGTACAAGAGTAGGGATGGTCTTTCAAAAACCTAATCCTTTTCCTAAATCAATTTTTGAAAATGTAGCTTATGGACCGAAGATTCATGGTATCCGTGATAAAAAGGTATTGAAAGAAATAGTAGAAAAGAGTTTACGCGGTGCAGCAATCTGGGAGGAAGTAAAGGACCGTTTAAACGAAAATGCCTATGGACTTTCAGGAGGACAGCAACAACGTCTTTGTATTGCTCGCTGTTTAGCAATCGAACCAGATGTCATTCTTATGGATGAACCTACTTCAGCACTTGATCCTAAATCAACTTTGAAGGTCGAAGAGTTAATTCGTGAATTGAAAGAAAATTATTCCATTATAATTGTTACTCATAATATGCAACAAGCGGCACGTATTTCGGATAAAACAGCCTTTTTCTTAAATGGTGAAGTTGTGGAGTATGACAAAACAGATAGTATCTTTTCAACTCCAGTGGATTCTCGTACAGAAGATTATATTACAGGTAGATTCGGATAGTGGAGGAAAAATATATGGTAGTTCGCGGTCAATTTGATACAGAGTTATCTCGCTTAAAAAATGATATTATGTTGCTCGGAAATTTAGTCCAAAAGGCTTTTCAAGATACGATGGAGGCTATTAAAGAGAAAAACTATGCTTTACTCGATGATATTATTATTAATGATAAAGCAATAAATAATATGGAATTAGAGATCAATGAAAAAGCAACATTAATGATTGCCAAGCAACAACCTGTTGCTTCAGACTTAAGAAAAATTATCGTTTGTTTAAAGGTTTCTAGTGATTTAGAGCGTATGGGTGATTTATCGGTAGATATGGCAAAAGCAGCGAAGCGTTTAAAAGATAAAAAAGAGCTTCAGCATTTCGAAGATGAATTACTCACAATTGCAGACAAGGCTAAAATAATGATGAAATTAGTTTTAGTTGCATATAAGGAGTCTAATGTTCTAGGTGCTCAAAAAATTGCTGCTATGGATGATGAAATAGATAAAACATATTCGGAATTTATTCAATCTATTTTCGAGGTAATTGCAGTAGAAACTGGTATTACAGAGCACGTTACGCAGTTAGCATTTATCTCCCGATTCATTGAAAGAATAGCTGATTATTGTACTAATATTGCTGAATGGATTATTTATGAAGTGAATGGAAAGCGGTTTGACCTCAACTAGGTAATGTATTCTTAAAAAAAAATCTAGATTGTAAATGAGGTGGACTATGAGTGATTCGGTTCTAATTGTTGATAGTGATACAGAGCATCAAGCAATTCTGATGCAGTTGTTTCTCGATTATGGATTTGAAGCAGTAGGAGTTTCGACTTACGAAGAAGCACGAAAATTATTGAAATCGTTCGTACCAAGTATACTTATATTAGATCTTAAGTCTCCAAAGATGAAAGCTTTAGATTTTTGCAGAGAATTAAGAATGGAGAGTAATAACTGGACACCAATGATTCTTCTTTCCTCTAAGGATGACGAACTAGAAGCTGTACTAGGATTAGAATTAGGAGCGGATGATTATCTATTAAAACCCGTACGAGGAAAAGAGTTACTAGCTAGAGTGAAATCGATTATACGAAGAAGTAAGATTTGTTGTAATGATCAAGGTGAACAAACACCTAATCCAACCAATAAAAAGCTAGTAAATGGTGATTTACTTTTAGATCCAGATCATTTTATGCTCTATAAGAACAACAAACCTGTAGATTTAACAAGGAAAGAATATGAACTTCTTTATTATTTATTTGTTAACAGAGGAAAAGCTTTATTGCGCAGCCAACTGTTAAAAGAACTTGCAGGAGAAGAAGTGGACCTAGATGAACGAATTATCGATGTTTTTATCAGTCGAATCAGAAATAAAATCGAACCATCTAGAAGAAACCCTGTTTATGTTAAAACTGTTAGAAATATAGGTTATATGATGAAGGATTTTTCTTCCGAAAAAGTAAAATCGATCTAGGTTGTGTAGAAGAGAGAGTGTCCTATTGGTAACGGAACCCGTTAGACTATTGGTCCACTCTTTTTTTGTTAAGCGGGAACTATATTTTTTGACCTGTGGTTAACTAGCAGTGTCATGGAAAGAAGTCCAGCTCCAGCGCCTATTAGCTCCTCTGTAAACTCGTTCGCAAAGCTGCATTGAAGCCTACTCAGGCAGTTCTTCGCTCGAGGTCAAATAACCTGCCAGATATAAAAGTGTAAGATCGCACTTTTTATCGTCCTGAACATCTACTTTTCCCGGGAGACAGGATGTCGCCACGACGCCTTGCGCTTTTCTTATTGGAAAAATAAAAAAATTCATTTATTTCAATAAAAACCTTTACATTTCCAATAAACAGGAGTAGAATAACCATTGTAAGAGATGAAAATTATGGAAGGAGGCAAACAACAATGATTAAATCAATGAATAACTCAAATGAAATTAAATACCTAGCCTCCACAATGGTCCTTAAATAGGATATTACATTTATATGTAGAAATGTTATGTTGTGATCCTACGTGCAGGCTAGAAAATGCCTGTGCTTTTTATATGTTTAAAAAGTCGTAATAACATGTGTAAAAATGTTTTACGAGAAACACAGGCCGAAGTATGCCTGTGTTTTTTTTGTGGGATCATTAATGAAACATTTACTTACTTTATACAGGAGGTGATATATATGATGGTACATCTATTTTTCTTAACGGTAACAATTTCAAAAAGAAAATTTACAGAAAAAGACATTAACAGAGCACAGCAAATGAGATTTAGTGAACAACAACAGGAAAAGTTACAGGCGAAGCGAGCTCAATATTTTCGTCTAATGTAAGTGCAGGTGAATGTAAGAAAAATATAAAAAGGAGGAGAGTAACATGATTAGGAATCATTTTTTATTAGTAATATTACCACAGGGGAAAGGCTTTGTTTAGCTAAATAAGTAAATAAAATGAGGGTAAGGAGACCATGACGTTATGTTATGGTCTTTTTCTAAAGATAAGAAAGTATAACATTTTTGGACTTAGAAAGTTGTCTAGCTCCACATTTGGTTAAAAAATATTATTATGGGTTTAAAAAAATCAACGTTTATCTCAAAAAGTATGAAATAACTAAACGAATGTCTAGTCAAAAACCTCTACCGATACATAGACTGTTTATGTCAAACGTGACGAAAACCCAAGTTTTTCACACATATGTGAAGAGCAACCAAAAAGTAAAGGAGAGAGTTTTTATGGCAGACCGTAAAAATGACCCATTCGGCTTATTTAGTTTTCCTGTGTTTTCAGGTCAGAAACAACAACCGAAGCAAGCGTTCAACGTACATCAAACAGAGTCGGAGTTAATTATTGAATGGCAATTACCGAATTTTGATCAACAAGAAATTCAAATTGAATTTGTAAGAAACGGGTTAGTGATAGCAGGAGAGAAACAAGCTCAAAATGAGGATGAAACGAAGGAAACAATATTACCTCATCGTGTAGAACGTTTTGTTCCGGTATATTTTCCTTTTACAGAAAACGATGTTACTGCTTCCTTTAGTGAAGAGAAAGTACTAAAAATTGTTATTGCAAAGAATGATGCGAATCGCACTTTCATTCCAGTTCAATAATAAACTTATAACGTTCACTTAGTATAGTAGTGGAGAGAGGGAGTTATTTTCTACGATTTCGTACCAAGAACGGGAGCTACTTTTAGCTCTCTTTTTTTTTGGGGGAAATTAGGATATTCTTTTATATTTGTAGATTCGCCCTTGCAAAAATGTAAAAGAAATCATACACATAGTAGATGAGGGGATGTTTCCTGTAAATCCTGAAAAAGGGAGGGAGTTAAGTGCAATCACAAGGACCGAGAAATAATAGACAATCAGATCCATTTTCACAAATGCTCTTTGGAGCTTCAAGAATGAATCAAACGGAACAACGTCATCAAGTTACGCAGCAACCACCGCAGCAACATCCACAACAGCATCCACCTTTTCAGCAACAGCAAAGGATGCAATTTCAACCACAACAACAACAGTATCAAGAAATGCATTATCAACATCCACAACAGCATGGAGGACAATATCAACAACCATACCAGCAACAACAAGGGAAAAAGTCATTCAAAATGATGAACTACTTTAAGAAGGATGATGGAACATTAGACTATGAAAAAATAGGAACTGGATTCCAACAAGTTACTGGAATTGCAGGTCAAGTAAGACCATTAGTTAAGCAACTATCGCCTTTGTTAGCATACTTTAAAAAATAATGGAAAGAGAAAAGGTTGTGATAGTAAGGAGTACCTTCTATCGCAACCTCTTTTTTTATATAAAAAAAATCGCCTTTTCCATAGTATAGGAAAAAGCGATAAAGTTTATCTAATCAAAGTATTAATAGTAATTATTTTGTCTATTCCTTACCAAAAGAATGCTGAGCCAAGTGCAAATCCACCAATCCCCGCTAAAGCAACTGGGAAGAAATAAGGATTTCGAGGTCTATAGCCACCATATGCTGGTGCTCCATATCCAGGAGTTCCGTAACCAGCTGCACCATATCCTTGATATCCTTGATATCCTTGATATCCATATTGATATTGATATCCATATCCGAATCCATGTTCCCGCCTTGCAGGCTCTAACCAAACGTTTTTAGGATCTACTTTTACGATTTTTCCTACATGCTGTTTACCACATGTTTCAGTAATACTAACTACTTGACCTTGATGCTGACAACAAAGATCATAATAATTCATATATTTCCCTCCCTTCATGGGAATCTGATATCAGTGTATTATCAAAAATGTATGTTGATTGTACAAATGCTCTATATTCTCTTTAATTTATTTTGTAAATTTCATTTTTTTAGATTTTCTCTTTATCAAATACTTTTGAAATAAACAGCTTGTGCTCAAGACATTACAGTAAACTCTTTAATATTAGGTGGAACTTTCAACCTCTTGTACCAATTCTACTTAGAAAAAGGCACTGTTAAAAGCTGATGTTGATTTTTACTCCAGGTTGCTCGCGTTCCTTGGGGCGAACCGCAAGCCTCCTCAGTCGTTACCTCCTGTGGGGTCTCGTCTGGCCCGCTTATCCCCTAGGAGTCTCGCACCTTCCGTAAAAATCAACCTTGCCCTTTAACATAGCCTAGAAAAAAATTTATCTTTTTTTTAATAACTCAGCAGGAGTCTATACAAAATGAAAACACCCACATAATGTATTATTGCGAGACAGAAATCGCATGACAATTTTTCTTAGGGAGGGAAGCTTACATGGGTGCACCAGCAGGAGGAGCTGTAAGAGGCTTTGCGTTTATAATCGTTGTGTTCATCTTGCTTGTAATTATTGGTGCGGCAGTAGTTAGACCGGGAGGATATTATTAAGTAATATCGTAAAGGTAACTCCCGTCTAATGAGTGGGGTATAAACGGAAAGAATGCCGTAGTTTTTTATTATATTAATTCTATAAAAGGAGGATTTTATCATGAGTGGATATTATACTGATCCAGCATATGCAGCATACGGGTGTGCTCCAACAGCACCGGTAGCAGCACCAGCACCAACAGGAGGGTTTATGACAGGATTTGCACTAGTATTAGTGTTATTCATCCTTTTAGTAATCATCGGTGCTGCAGCCTGGACTGCGTACTAAGAAACAGCTAAAAAGGTTGTTGGTATTTCCAGCAGCCTTTTCACTTTTAAAAAGTGGATTTTTGAAAATAGATATGTAGCAAAAAAAGTAACGCCTAAATCCAGTTGAGTAGGGCTATCGTCTACACAAATAAACACAAATCTCATATGTTATTAATGCGAGTAGGAAAATCGCAAGACACTTTTTTTAAAAGGAGTGAATTCGAAATGAGTCACACAACAACAGGTCATGCAGGAGGATACGCAGGAGGATTTGCGTTTATTCTTGTAGTATTCATCCTATTAGTAATCATTGGAGCAGCAGTTGTTAGACCAGGAGGGTATGGTTACGGCGGATACGGCTATTAATATGCTGCTCGCCTAACAATATCTAACTGAAAGTAATATGGAATAAAATTAGAAAGATAATATTAGAAGGAGGAATTTAGCATGAGTCATTATCACGGATATGGAGACGCATATGGAGCAGCACCAATGGGATACGGATACGGAGAGCCAGGTTACTATGGTTGCTGTTCTCCAGCACCAGCTGCACCTGTAGCAGCACCAGCACAAGGTGGAGGATTCGCAGGAGGATTTGCGTTAATCCTTGTGTTATTCATCCTATTAGTAATTATCGGTGCAGCATTAACTGCAGCATACTAATCAACATGAAAGAAAGGCCGTTGGAGATTTCCAACGGCTTTTTTTAAAGTTAAACAATTCTTTTTCGGATAATTGCACTTACATTATCAATTATTGTAACAACAACAATGATAACTAAAAGAATCATCCCAACTTCATCCCACTTACGGTTTGAAATAGAAATAGTGATTAACGTACCGATACCCCCAGCACCGATAATACCAAGAATGGTTGATGCTCGCACATCTATTTCAAAACGATAAATAGCATAAGATAGAAATTCAGGTATTATTTGAGGTATTACTCCATAAAAAAGTACTTGAATTTTGTTAGCTCCGTTAGCTTGAAGTGCTTCAACAACATGCATATCAATGGATTCAATAACTTCTGAATACAATTTTCCAAGCATACCAATAGATCCAATAGCTATAGCTAGTACCCCAGCGAATGGTCTTGGCCCAACTGCAGCAACGAACATTAAAGCTAGTACCAATTCTGGAAAAGCACGGATACCATTCAAGAACCCTTTTGAGATATTGTTTAATACTTTATTCTTCACCATATTACTTGCAGCAAAAAAACCAAATGGAATTGCCAATATTGCGGCCAATAGTGTACCAGTATAAGCCATTTGTAATGTTTGCCACATTAACCCCATTACTTTTTGGAAAGCACCCCAATCAGGTGAAAAAAGTTGAGGAATTACACGGGTAAAATTTCTTACTGTATGTTCACTAAATACTCGTTCCCATCGAACATCAATTGTAGCAAACGTCCAAGTATATAGGGCGATCAAAGCAATAGCAATTAGTAGATTGCGAATGGTTTTATACAAGGAACGTTTCTTTTTTGGAGGCATGACTAATTCCATTATACAATTCTCTCCCTTATCTTGTTACTGATTAGATCTATGACTACTACAGCAATAAAGATAATAATAATAATTGTCATCACTCGTGGATAATTAAACCAGTTTATTTGCTGTTGTAGTAAAAGACCGATTCCGCCTGCACCAACGAATCCCAGTACGGTTGAAGCTCTTACGTTAACTTCAAACACGTATAAACTAAAGGATACAAATTGTGGTAGAACCTGTGGTATTACTGCGTACCAGATTACTTGTATTGTATTACCTCCAGATGCTCGAATTGCATCTAGGGGATTCATATCTATTGCTTCAATAGTTTCGTACATTAATTTAGCCAATAGACCTAATGAGAATATAAATAGTGCCATTATACCAGGAAATACTCCAACCCCAAATATACCTACAAAAATAATAGCAAGTAAAATATCTGGAATTGTACGTAAAACGTTCATTATGAAACGTACAGGTTGGTAAATCCAGGAATTTGGAAATAAATTTGATGCTGATAATAAAAATATAGGAACACTCACTATAGCTGCAAATGTTGTTGCTATTAGTGCCATCTGGATTGTTTCAACTAGTTTTTCCCATACCGCAGGAACATAAGACCAATTTGGTGGGAAAAGATCAGTCAGGATTCGCTGGAAACCTCCCCATCCTTTGATTATATCCATAGGTGTAGACTTAGTAGCCCAAGAGGTGTATATGTATAGACCTACAACTACTAAGAGAATCACTGTCATTCTTAGTTTAGCATTTTTGGATACAACACTTTTTACTTCTAGATTACTCATTTTCTTGACCTCCTACAAGGTCATCCTCTCGAATCTTTCTTCCATAAATTTCTTCAAATGTTTTCTCTGAAACAGCTGAAGCTGGTCCATCAAAAACCACTTCACCAGCACGCATACCTATAATACGATCAGCGTATTCCATAGCCATATCTATAAAATGAAGGTTTACAATAGTAGTAATGCCATCTTCTTTATTTATTTTTCTTAAGTATTTCATCACTTGGTGTGATGTAGGTGGATCAAGGCTAGCTACTGGCTCGTCTGCTAATATAATCTTTGGTTGTTGAGTTAGTACACGTGCAATAGCAACACGTTGTTGTTGTCCGCCACTCAGTTGATCTGCTCTCATATATACCTTCTCCGCAATATTGACACGCTCAAGACTTCGGTAAGCGAGAGAGACAGCTTCTTTAGGAAATAGATTAAAAAGACTTGCGAATGTATTTGTATGTCCAAGGCGCCCAGAAATAACGTTTTTCATTACAGAAGAACGTTTTACAAGATTATAATTTTGAAAGATCATTCCAACTTCAGTTCGAAGCTTGCGGAGCTTTCTTTGGTTGTATTTTAATATATCTTCTCCGTCAATAAGCAATTCACCATCAGTAGGGGTTACTAATCGATTCATGCTTCGAATTAATGTAGATTTTCCTGCTCCTGATAAACCTACAATTACTACAAATTCACCAGGATTTATCTTTAAACTTACGTTTTTTAATCCTTGTGTTCCGTTTGGATAAACAAGTGATACGTCATTGAATTCTATCATATTATTCCCTCATTTCAATTTACTTTTAAAGAGGTATCCCCCTCTTTTGCTTTTTTTATTATTTTGATAAAAAAACAAAAGAGGAGGGGAGAATATGTATTCTCCCCCTTCATCTATTAATCTTGAGGTAAAGTTTCGTAAGTTCTGCGAATAATATCATAGTCACTGTCTGTTGCAGTATCTATACCTGTCCAGTTGTAAACGTCACTCATGATTTGAATCATTTCCTCATCATCATTAAATGAAAGGAATACTTCAATAATGCGATCGAATAAGCTTTCTGGAAGGTTCGTAGTTAATGAAATTGTGTCATTTGGAATTTCATCTGTGTAACCTAGAACTCGAAGATCTTCCATTGCTTCTGGATAGTCGTCAACGATAGCAGTCCGTGCGTCATCAAATGTTGTTGCAAAGTCTGCATCTCCTTCTAAAACAGTAATTAATGCATTATCATGTCCACCAACAGTCATAATATTTCCAAAGAAATTTTGAAGCTCTTGTTCTGTTTCAAATCCGAATTCACCCATCATCTGTGCTGCAGGGAATAAGTAACCACTAGTAGAAGTAATATCAGCTAATGCCCAGATTTTTCCTTCTAAATCTTCCAATGATTGGATATCAGAATCAGTTCTAACTGTATATTGTGCTTTATAAGTAGAACTACCATGACGAATCGATTTCAATACTGCTTCAATATGGTCATAACGTTCAGTAGCTAATACATATCCTAATGGAGGAAGGAAACCAATATGTACTTGATTATTCCCCATCGCTTCAACCGTTGCAGTATAGTTTGTCATTACTTCACCACGAACTGGGATTCCAAGTTCTTGCTCTAGTCTTTCTGCAAGTGGTGCGATTGTATCTGCAATGTTTGCTGAATCTTGTGACGGAACAAAGCCCATTACTAACTCACTTGGATAATCTTCTTCTGCAACGTCGTTGTTTGCATCGTTGTTTGCATCATTTTCTGCATTATTGTCTGCATTATTTGTCGTATCTTCGCCAGCAACATCATTGTTGTTGTCGTCATTTCCAGTACCACATGCCACTAAAGATAATGCTAGTACTGAAGCAAATAAAGTTGTAAATATTTTCTTCATTTTCAATACCCCTCGCTTTTTGTTTTATCTTGTCTTACAGAAATGAATTATACAATAGAGTTTTTGCAAATGCTACAACATTTACATTATATTAATAATTAATTTACAAAAAATGTGAGAGAAAAGCTAACAATATCTCTATATCTATATGATATCATTCGAATTATACACAATGAAACTTACTTCGCACTTGAAGATGGAACACACTATGTATTACTCTTAAACAAGTAATAAGACAAGATTAGTATGAAAAAAATAGTAAAAAATATACAAAAAGGTTGTGGAAGTAATGTATGAGAAATTATATATTTTTGATTTAGACGGAACACTGTACGAAGGAACAGATCACTTTGATTATTACGCTAGACGTTTAATGTTAGATATCAACGAGGAGCATCATAAAAATTATTGGAGTGACTATGAACAAATGAAAGCTGGGGAGCATCCCGTTTCAATAGGGAAAGCCTACGATACTAAGAATGATGCTATCTTAACTATTGACCCAATGACATTAACAGTTGTAGAGGTTCAGGATTGGAACGGTAATAGACGGGCGGACTTAGAAGAGGAATATGGGGAAGAACAAGTCCAATTTGATTTTAAAAATATCATTGCAATTGGAGATGGATGGTGGTTACCTTGTGCTTGTGCTCTTCATTATGGTGTAGATGAATGTTATCCAAGATACGTTGAAACGAAGGAATACATGGTAACGGAGGAATTTCAACTTGATCCAATTCCTGGCTTATCACATTTCTTGAGGAAGTTAAAAGAAAAAGCAAATATTGTTTTATTAACAAATAGTGATAAAGAGGACGTTGGCCGTCTATTGACAGAATTAGATTTACAAGGCGTTTTTCATGAGATAGTTACTTCAGCACAAAAGCCGACTAAGACAACACTGTTATTTGAACAGCTAATAGAAAAATATGGTGTGGAACCAAAAGAAGTTGTATCAATTGGTGATAACTTTATTAACGAAATTGCTCCTGCATTATTGATGGACATGCGAGCGGTTTATATTGCTGAACATTCACATCAAGCACATCATGATAGTTTAGTTCAAGTAAAGCGAATTAGTGATTGGATTAATCAATTTTCATTATAGTCAGAAAAGGCGTATGAAGAGGTGTTCCTTCTTCATACACCTTTTTCAAAGTTTTTTTAATTGATGTCTAGCGCAAGGCGCCATCGGCTCGTGCAAATAACCTGCCCGATTAAAAGTAAAAAGCATTTATATCGTCCAGAATATTTGCTTTTCGCTGATAGGCGGGCGTCTTGCGCTTTTCTTATAAGACGATAGTTACGGTGTAATTGTTCTTGATGGAAACCTAGGTTCAATTCTTTCTTTGAAAAAATTTGTATAATCATTACTAGAAAGAAACCCTACGTAGTCCAACTTATACACCTCGTAATAAATAACATAATCTCCATTTTGGAAATGTACATGTAATTCTCTTGTTTCTTCATCATACTCGATCGTCTTTAAAATACCTGTATTCATTTCTGTTTTTTCCATAGTTACAACACCCTTCCAAAGACGATATAAAAAATAGGAACTAATACTAGTAAAGTACCCAATTTTCGTAAAAAGAAACAAATATCAAATGAAAAAATGTGTCATTTCCTGCTTCGATAACACTTTACCTGATGATACTACTTTATTATCGACGATTAGCGTTGGTGTATAAAATACACCAGCTACTGAAGTGGTGTGAAGAATCTGAACGTTTGCTGCAAGGCCAATATCATGAATGACTTCTAAGAGTCTCTTCTCCACTACTTTACCTTTAATATTCGGTTGTACATATAAGATAATCTCCACTTTCGCTCACCTCTGAAAAGAAGTCTGTCTCTTACCTTAATTATAATAATAATGTTCAAGGAATGATGAGAGCATTATGGCGAGGTTGTGAAAACATTGTTACTAAATGGTGGATTTTTCTTCTGGATCTAAATTATTCTTTTTTTTTATGGGAAGTATCGAGGAAAAACACTTGATAAAAAGCTATATTTGGTAATACAATTAATAATAGTAAAATCAAAAAAATTATAATAGGAAGCGAAGAATATATGTCTGCATATGGGCGCTTGGACATATAGGAGCTACTAGTGCAACCGACCTCTTTTACGAAAGTAGGTCGGTTTTATTTTATATAAAATGAGTGCTTACAAATTGTTTATTTTAAATACACTAGATAAGTTATCCACTTATAAGAATACGTATTTTCGAGGGGAGACATCCATGCAAGTGAGAAATTTGCACCATGGAGAATGAAAATACGTTATGAAGTATATTCGTATTAACTTTATATGCAATGAGCGAGGTCCACGATTTCCAGTGAGAAAGTAGAGCAGAGGCTTGCCAGCACCCCACAAGAAAGGCATGGACTGGAGCGAATGGAATACAAACCGACAAAGTGGTTAAAACTAGATAGTTTATCCACTCTTAATAACACGTATTTTCAGGGTAGTCAAACAAAAAAATGGAGGTTAGGCATGGAGACAAATAGTTTAGAGCATCATCAAGAAAATGGCAATACATCCACAATAGATCCTCTTACTGGCTTGCGCAACATAAAAGCATTTCAATCTGATTTGCAAATGGCAATTGCTGAAGATACCTTCGAAAAAAGCTTCCTATCAATTCTATTGGTAGACTTATATAAATTTAAGTATTATAACGATACCCTTGGTCGCAAAACTGGTGATAAAATTTTAAAGAAATTAGCTCAATCATTCTTGGAGTTAACAACAGAAGGTATTCAAGTATATCGATATAGCGGTGGAGAGTTTGCTATTATAATTTCAAATGTTAGTTCAGAGGATATTGTGACAGCAAAAGCTTATGAATTCCTTACTAAAGTTAAGACTCCGATGTTTGAAAAAGGGAAAGGACTAATGTTATCAGCAACGATCGGAATATCCCAATATCCTATTTTAGCTAAATCATATGATGAAATCCTATTTCAGGCAAATATAGCTAAGTACTACGAGGGAATAGATAAAGGGAAAGACGCTATTCATTGGTACGATTCTTCCATACATGAAAAAGATCAAGAAAAGATGGTTTTAGAAAAAAAGCTAATGGAAGCAGTAAAGAAAAATGAGTTCGAACTTTATTATCAGCCGCAAATAGAATTAAAAAGCCATCGAGTAGTTGGCGTCGAAGCACTTATCCGTTGGAATGATGGACATTTAGGTCCATTATCCCCAGGAGACTTTCTTCCCATTGCTGAAGAATTAGGTGTTATGAACGATATTGAAGATTGGGTACTACAGGAGGCTCTTCTCCAAGGGAAACTGTGGTACGAAGCTGGAAACATATTGAGGATAGGAATTAATATATCTGCACTCCAGTTGCAGCGAAGAAGTTTTGTAGAGCGTATTATTTACATGTTAAATGAAACGAAACTTCCCCCAGAACTAGTAGATATTGAAATAACAGAAAATAACCACCTTTATGATAAGATTGATTGTCTGGATAATCTTACAAGTCTACAGGAGTTAGGAATAACAATTTCTATCGATGATTTTGGTACAGGATATTCTTCGTTAAGTTATTTACAGCGTTTTTCATTTAATACTCTAAAAATAGATCAGTCTTTTATTAGAGATTTGCATACGAATAAAAATGATCAGCTAATTGTATCCTCTATCATTCAGTTAGCACATAATATGGATATGAAGGTAGTAGCGGAAGGGGTAGAAACTTCCGATTTGGTGAAGGATTTATACTCATTACATTGTGATGAAATTCAAGGATATCTGTATAGTGTTCCTCTTCCGGCAAATGAGATCATTCCTTATATTGAGAAAAACATCGTAAGTGACGTTCTCTGCTTGTAGTAGTATAATGGATATGCCTGAGAGTAATTGAATAATCTAAAGGCTCAATACTATTGAAAGTAGGATGGGAATGGTGGACAAGCAAAAAAAAATAGAAACGGGATTACTGATTGCGTGGGCAATTGCTCTGATTGCCACATTAGGATCTCTGTACTTTTCTGAAATCAGGATGTATATTCCATGTGAATTATGTTGGATTCAGCGAATTTTTATGTATCCATTAGCTATAACTTTAGCGATAGCATCAGTAAAAAAAGATTCTATCCAAGTAATATATACATTACCCTTAAGTTTAATTGGTATGGGATTTTCAGCGTATCATTATATGCTTGAAAAAATTCCGGCCCTAAGCACCAGGGCTGAGGCTTGTGGTATCATTCCTTGTAATTATGAGTATATAAATTGGTTCGGTTTTATCACAATACCTTTTTTAGCACTTATCGCATTCTCAGCAATATCTTTCATAATGATTTGGATTTTAAAAGTATCGAAGGAGTGACACATCATGAAAAAAGTAATTCTATTTGGAATTATCATTGTAACCATTTTTGCTGCACTAGGTGCTGTTACAGCTTATCAAAATAAACAACAAGCAGAAGGAAATCCTTTCGGAAAACGAACGAATCCTGCTACAGATAAACAATTAGATGATCCGAATTATCAAAATATCATTCTTCCAGAAGCATTAGATACAAAAATAGCAAGTGGTGAAGGTGTCACAGTTTATTTTTATAGTCCACTATGTGAATACTGTAATCTTGCTACACCTGTCCTCGTTCCAAAAGCAAATGAATTGAATGTGGATGTCTATTTATATAATGTATTAGAGTTTGAACAAGGCTGGAATGATTACGAGTTAACTGGTACCCCTACTTTGGTTCATTTTGAGAATGGAGTAGAAGCGGATAGACTCATTGGTTTTCACGAAGAAGATGCATTCGAACAATTTCTCCTGAATACAATTAATTAACATATATTTACTTAATCATAAAGTCTGTTCTGCTATTAAGTTCAGACTTTTTTTTGCGGTCTTCTTCCTCTATTGTTGATTCTTTAGATGGAAGTGTAATAATGAACTCGGTTCCATTCTTCCATTCGCTTTTAACAGTTATGGAACCTCCTAGATTTTTAATGATATTATAAGAAATTTTTAAACCTAACCCTGTTCCTTGTTCTTTTGTGGAAAAATAAGCTGTTCCAATTCGTGATATTTGCTCTTTTGTCATCCCTTGACCTGTATCTTTTATCACTACTTCGACAACATCATTACGACCATAAGCAGACAATAATAAAGTTCCGCCATTTTCCATTGCTTCAATACCGTTTTTAGCTAAATTTAAAATAACTTGTGTTAACTCCTTTTCGTTTCCAAATACAGAAAGATGAGAAGGAGCGTTCATTTCAACAAACACATTGTTCATTAGAGCATATGCTTGAATTGTGTGTCGTACTTTCTCTATAATATGATATATATTTACTTTCTTGAGTATTATCTTCTCTGGTTTAGATAATGATAAATAATCACTAATTATGGATTGGGCACGATCTAATTCTGAAATGGTTAGTAATAGATACTGCTTTTCCCGCTCAGTGAGATTGGAATGAGAGTGAATTAATTGAATAAATCCTCGAGCAACTGTCATAGGATTACGAACTTCGTGAGCAACAGATGCTGCAAGTTCGCTTACGAGACGAAGTTGTTCACTTTTTTCCAATTCTTTATTAAGTCGTTCTCCCATTCTAATCCTTTCAATCATCATATATACAAGAAGAGCTACTGGAATATTAAATATCAAAAAGCCAAGCATTACAAGAAAGGAATCTAATCTAGGAATTATTAAAAGGTTTGTTGGATAAGCTAGAACAAATAGGGATGGAAGAGTAAACATAATACAGATGGATCCATATTTTCTTGTAGTATTCCATTCATTTATGTAGTTAGAAATTAGTTTTGAACTTAAAACAAAATAGATACTGACAACAAAGCTGAATATTGTAATATGCAAATCAATAGAAGTGTATTTCAAGATGATGCTTAGAATAGTGAGTCCTAATCCAGTATAAAAACCACCATATAATGTTCCGAGTGCAATGGAAATATAGCGTAGGTCAAACATTATCTCTCCATATAAAGTAATAGGAAAGATTTGAGTTAGAAACATGACTGTAGCACAAACGAAAAAAAACACAATCTTTGTAAGATTTTTGTGAGTAGTTACCTTTTTACCACTCCATAAGGTAGTATATAAAAATATAGGGGTTAAAATAATAAAAATATTTAAAAGATAATGTAAAAATGGTTCCAAGAAAGTGTCCTCCAATTCTGTGTTGACTTTATTTTACGAATTGTAACGAGTAAAAACAATGTTAATTTTCTGAAAAAAATTGAACAATTTGCAAAGGGAGGTGAAAAAATGGATCGAGTTCTTAGATATACAGGTATTTTTGTCTTTATTGGATGGACTATTGCAATTCTTGTGAATTTTCCCATATATCAATATACGACAAAGCAAGCGACATTATTCCACCCAATTGTCGATGGAGTACTTTTTATGGCCATTATGCTCGTAATTTATTTTGTGATAATAAAACTATATAAAAACAAACAGTCATTTGCTTCAATTGGATTAGCGTTTTTAGGGGTTATTTCATTGGCAATGGCATTTTATTATTATATTGCATAAGGGGGATGACTCTTTCGCCCTTTGTTCTAACTACATAGGTAGGTAAATGTCTAGGTGACTAACAAGTGGATAACGCTTTTGGTCACCTTTTTATGTTATAGTTTTAATAAAAATGTAAAGGGATGAATTACTCTTGATGATCTTATTAAAAAATGGGGAAGTATATTCTCCAACGTATCTCGGGAAAAAAGATATTTTAATTGCTAATGGAGTAATTGGTGTGGTAGATGATTCTATATCTATAGGATTGTTGGGTACATATGTCAATGAGTATGATGTATCCGGAAAAGTAATCATTCCGGGTCTTATTGATGGTCATGTTCACATAACTGGAGGTGGTGGTGAGGGGAGTTTTAAAACAAGAACCCCAGAGCTAACTCTTTCCGAATGTATTAAAGGGGGAATAACCTCAGTAGTTGGTGTATTAGGTACAGATGGATCAGGAAGAACAATGACAAATTTAGTTGCAAAAGCAAAAGGTTTAACAGAAGAAGGTATCTCTTGTTACTGTACAAGTGGAAATTATCACCTTCCTGTTAAAACATTAACTGGGTCTATAGAAAATGATATTATGTTTATTCAAGAAATTATAGGAACAGGAGAAATTGCAATCTCTGACCATCGATCCTCTCAACCTACGAAAGAAGAGATTGCAAAGCTAGCAAGTGAATCAAGAATAGGTGGCTTATTATCTGGTAAAAGTGGCATTGTCATTGTGCACGTAGGAAGTGGACCAGCTAAACTAACAATTTTAGAAGATGTTATTAAAACAACAGATGTTCCAATGAAGCAATTTTTACCAACGCATATTAATAGAACGGAAGACCTTCTTGAGGCTGGAATTCATTATGCAAAAAAAGGAGGGTACATAGACTTTACAACGAGTAGTGTCCAAGGTGAAAGAAGAGATTTAAGAAGTAGTAGATGTTTGAAACGAGTATTAAACGAAGGTATTGATGTTCAGCAAGTAACGTTTACTTCTGATGGACAAGGTAGTTTACCTAAATTTGATGGAAGTGGTAATTTTATTGGTTTAGGAATTGGAAGTGTAACAAGTTTATTCTCTGAAGTGCGAAATGCTATCTTAGAGGAAGGTGTTCCAATGGAAGAAGCTCTGAAAGTTGTGACCTCTAATCCAGCCCACATTCTAAAGCTTCCTAAAAAGGGGAATATAATGGAAGGCATGGACGCAGATCTAGTAATGTTAGATCAAGAAACTTTAGAAATTGATAGTGTTCTAGCTAAGGGTAAATGGCTGATGGAAAAGAAGGAACTCGTTATAAAAGGTACGTTTGAATAAAGGGAAGGGTGGAAAAGACTTCACAATCTTAACACCCTCATTTTTATACTTTTTGCAGAATGTTTACCTTCACTAAAGATTATAGTATTAGAAAAACTAAGGCTTTCTCTATTAAGGACTAAGGACTTGGAGATAAACTCTATTTTTCTAATTTACTTACTAGGTTTTTTTTCACAAATAAAGTATGCATAATCAAAGAAAGCTAAATATTTTTCTGTAAACATTATATGTTTTTCTAATATTTCTACATGTTTTTTATCAAGATTAGGATCTATACAAAGTTCTGGATAGGAAAGATCTTCCTTATCGATGTTTTCTATATCATAGCTGTGTATGATATCTTTTACATAAAATCTACTATCAGATAATTCTTCGTTCCATTTTTCCTTTGTTAGAATTTCTTTAAATCCGTAAAAGTTTTTATATTGAACTAGATCTTCTGCACTTAATCCACCTAAGTATATAGGCTCAAGCATAAAGAGGGTTCCATCATCTTTCATTAATTTATTTATTTTTTTTAAACCTCTAGAGATGGAAGAAAAGGATAAAACTGATTCGGCAATTACGGTATCATACAAAATAGAAGTTTCATATGTTTGATAGTCACCTTCTATCCAAGTGATGGAAGGATTTTGGTTATGTCTTTTTCTTGCTTTTTCCAACATTTTTGAATGATTATCTAACGCTGTTACTTTGGCATCTGAAATTTTTGCTAGAAAACTTGATGTATCACCTAATC
Organism: Evansella sp. AB-rgal1; assembly: GCF_041820985.1. Taxonomy (NCBI): domain Bacteria; kingdom Bacillati; phylum Bacillota; class Bacilli; order Caryophanales; family Bacillaceae; genus Evansella; species Evansella sp. AB-rgal1. Next base: position 209,360 of record NZ_JBGUAU010000001.1, on the reverse strand, counting down.
CACAACCAATTTCTAATATCTCTCCTTTTGTAATAGGGAATTTATGAAAAGCTGTTTCCGTCATTTTTTTCCCCCCAGGTCGAGCAATCGTAACTCCGTATGCTGCTAACATATCCATATAATTTCCCACGTTATGACTCCTCCTTTTAATGTACCATATGCATTCAAATGTTTTTTTGCTATATAGGACAAATATCCAATCGAAACTTTTATTTGTAAATAGACTATATGGAGAGACTAAAGGAGGTGCTTTGTATGTCACACCAATCACACTATTACGATCTCTGTTGTAAACATAGAGGCAAAGTTGTTAGAATTAAGGATTGCTCAGGAAAGGAATATGTAGGTAAGATTGCACATGTAGATCGTACGCATGTATGGTTAGAACCTGTTCATCCTACGACTCATGGCTTTGGTTATGGCTGGGGTTGGGGCTGGGGAGGAGCCTGGGTACCAATTGCACTAGCTGGTATCGGTGGTTTTGCTTTAGCAGCCGCATTTTTTTGGTAAGAAAAAGGGATACGCTTGCGATATTGCCAATTCCGTAATGGAGTTGGTTTTTTTTTGAAGATATCATTCGCAATACATAACTTATTTCGACATTTTTTAACCCTTTCAGGAGTAGTTATAAAATGATAAAATAAATTATCTATGATTCATTTAATAATTTATAATCTATATAATATAAAAACTACAGTAATTAAAAGGAGCATACATATGAAGAAGGTGTTATTCACAGGTATATTTACTGGACTAATACTCTTAAATGCTTGTACAACAAACAATGGAGATATAGAAGTTAACTCCATAGAAGATACGGATGATCTACAGAAATTAATTGAAACGAACGAATATCTAGTGCAAAAACAATCAGAGCTGCAAGAAGAAAATGAAGCGTTAAAGGATCGTATTAGTTCCTTAGAAGAAGAAAATGGTAATCTTAAGGATGATATTCTTACCTATAGACAACAAATTCATCAATTGGATAATGATTTACGTGAAGAATTGCAAATTAGAAATTATTTGGATGAGTTAGCTAAGGACATCTTGCAAGCGATGCATGAACGAGATCATTCAGAGTTACATAAACTAGTTCACTCAAATGTACAAGTGAACTCATTAGATGAAAGGTTAGAAATTTCTGACTCTGATAATCATATATACACCTTTCACTATATAAGCCTAGATTCAGTGAATTATGTTCGTCAGGTAGATTTTGAATATAACAAAGAAAATAATATGTTCCAATCAAGGTATACATTATATTCGTCTGGTGGCAAAGATATGCGGAGTGATGGAGATATATTACTAACTTTTACTTTTGATAACGAATGGAAACTTTACTCTATTATGTATAACAGATAATTTTTAAGAGGATGTGTTAACGGGTATCATTTCTGTTAGTGCATCTTCCTTTTTTTTGAAAAACTAGGAAGTATATATAAACTTATAAATGGATGTCTAGATTCAGCGTCCATCGTCTCGTGCAAATAACCTTGCCGATTTAAAAGTAAAAAGCACTTTTTATCGTCCAGAACATTTGCATTTCGGTCCTGAGAGGGCGCCTTGCGCTTTTCTTAATTTGTCACAACTTTTCCACATATTTATGAACAAAATGTAAATATTTGCAACTTTTATTGTTCAATGATTCACAAATGTATAAAATGAAAATAGGGGATAATAACATCCTTAGAAAAGGTGGGATGCCTTATGGAACAATTGAAAGATGATGTATATACTACTGAAGATTACATTTTACATGCTGCAATTGATTTGATGGAGAAAAAAGGTTTTAAAGCAGTAACTACGAAAGAAATAGCTGCCAAAGCAGGTTTCAGTGAAATGACGTTATTTAGGCACTTTGGTACAAAGAGGAAATTATTAGAAACAGCTGTAGAAAAATATTCCTATCTTTTGGATATGAAACATATTTTGAAAAGTAGCGTTACCTACGATTTAGAAACGGACTTGAAGCTGGTTAGTGAGACATACCATAAATATTTGGAACAAAATGAAAAAATCGTTTTATTAGCATTTCAGGAGAGGTATACGTATCCGAAAATAGCTCAAAAGGCTGCTGAAAATCCGAAAATGCTGAAAGAGTATTTAATTGACTACTTCATCGAAATGCAACGACAAAATAAAATGATGAAAGTAGATCCAGAAATACATGCAATGAATTTTTTATGGTTGAATCTTGGATATTTTATGGCAAAGTTTCTTTCAGGTAACACCGTATCGATTATCCAAAGAAAAGATTTTATTGATGAGAGTGTAAAAACGTTTGTTAGAGGTATTAGATCAGAGAAATCTCTTACAACACGGTAAAAGTTGTGTCTAAGGTCTATGGCGACCTTTGGACACAACTTTTTTTCAATTCATGAAAAGTAACATATTCACAAAAAGATAAATGACATATGGAATTGATAATGTAATAAAAATAGGTACGACTTTATTTAACCATCGATCAAGAAGATTTATTAGTTTCATTACTTCAGGTTCTTCTGTACGAGAAGTATTATTTACTGTTAACTTTTTTTCCAAAAGTGGTGAATGAATAATAGTACCTTTCATAATATCTCCCCGTTTCCCTAAATGCTTGTCCTATTGCATATGTATGTAGTGGGAACTGGGGATATAACTAAAAAGATTCGGGGAAATTATTTTTTCCCGAACCTTTTATAGAGTATTGAGTATATCTTTTTAGATCCAACATTGTTCGAAAGGGCAATGTTTACAACGTAACTGTTCTTTTAAATATTGGATGTTGTGGATGGTAATATATTTCGTATTAACAGAGATAATATTATCTCTTGTTAACCTTTTTAAAATGCGATTAATACTTTCTCTAGTAGCACCGATGTAGTTTGCTAACTCTTGGTTTGTTATTTTCTTGTTAATTAACACTCCTGTACTAATCTTTTTGCCGTATTCATTACTCAAGCGAATTAGAATAGAATAAACAGCCCCTGCTTTTCCACAAAAGATTAGATCGCGAAATTGTGCTAATAGAGTGTGATTTTCATTGGTGAGCCATTTCATGAGACTTACTGCTAGATCGCTATCCATCATTAAAAGGTGCTCCAATTCTTTTCTATTATATCGGAGTAACAATGAATCCTGAATAACCTCCGCAACTACATTGTAACTAAAGCCATTGAATAAGCTCAACTCTCCAATAATATCTAAGTCATTTTTTACTTGTAGAAAGAATACTTTTCCTTCTACAGAGGTTTTACTTAATCGTACTTTACCTGATTTAATAAGATAGATATGATCTGGTGAATCCCCTTCATGAAAAAGTATTGTTCCTTCTTTTACTTCTATTTCGCTTCCATAGGATTCAATAAATGCTTTTGTATCCTCAGAAAGATGGTCATAAAAACGATATGTTTGTCCGTGAAGACTTGTTTGATTCATAATTTATTTCACCCCTTGTAGGAACCCAAAAAGACAAACTATAATATAAATGCTAAATTCTTGTATATTTTTAGCATATCACAGGAGTATTTCGTACTGATGACCAAATCAAGAACAATTTGTAAACATTTTATAATTGTAACGTTTTTTAATAGAGATCTACCCTGAAAATACGTGTTCTCAACTAGTTGTTTAACTTATCTAGTGTTGCTAACTTTGTTGGCCTTTATTCCATTCGCTCCAGTCCACTCCTTTCCGTGGGGAGTTGCCGAGCCTCCTCGAAGAATTCCGCATAAGTACGTGCCCACGTCCTGTGGGCAACGGCGTCCTGTCGCCATCCTGGACTTCGTATACTCTGGTGTCTCGCCTTTACTCAGCTTCCCACTGGAGTTCGTGGACTTATCCTCAATCCACATAGAGTTGATGTAACTAATGCATCTAATAACGTATTTCAACCAATATGGTGCAAGTTTCTAGACTTGTGTAAGGGGAAGTCGTAAAATCTTTTCCGTACCTAGAGGTATTTCTTTGAAAAAACATCATAAAAAAGTGAAAATAGAGGTAGTTGTATAGAAGGGGAGATTACATTGAAGAAAATAATTGTAAGTGGTTTTGAACCATTCGGTGGTTTAACAACAAATCCAACAATGGAGATAATCGCAAGAATCAATGGTTGGAAAGTAGACAATGCAGAAATTCATACTATTATACTTCCTGTAGTATACAATGATTGTGCCACGCGATTAATCAAATATATTGATGAATTAAAACCCAATATTGTTATATCTTTAGGAGTGGCTTTAGGAAGAAGTGTTATCACTCCTGAAAGAATTGGAGTTAACATTCAGGACACTGTTGGTGAAGGATACGCAGGTGATAACGAAGGAGATAAACCACAAGATAGATTAATTGTGGAAAATGGACCTGATGGCATTTTTTCAACACTTCCTAATCGAAGAATAATAGATAAACTTCAAGAAAAAGGTATTCCAGCTTCGATTTCTAACACAGCAGGAGCATATATTTGTAACAATACATTATATAGTGTTCTTCACTATATAAAAGAGAACAATCTTTCGATCAGTGCTGGTTTTATACATGTTCCTGCTACACCAGAAATGGTTACAAATAAGGTCAATGTTCCATCTATGAGCATAGACTTACAAGAAGAGGCAATAAGACTAGCTATTGAAGGATGTTTAGAGGGTGCTGAGTAAATGTGTAAAGGATATTCCTGATACTGACCAATTATATGTTATTATGATGAATCTGTTAGAAGATAGACATGTTGCAATTGGAAAACTAGGGAGTTTCCTTTTTCACAAGGGAACTTATATCTATGTTGGCAGTGCGAAGAAAAATATACAAGCAAGAGTAAAAAGACATATAAATAAGGAAAAGCCTACCAGAAGATGGCACATAGATTTTTTCTCCTCAAATACTTCCGTTATTGGATTTATTACGTTTCCCCATCATAAAGGTGAATGTCAGTTGAAGGATTTTATTCAAAAACAATTTCATGGCACTGTCGTAGCAAAGGGGCTTGGTTCTTCTGATTGTTCTTGTGATAGTCATTTACTGAAGATAAATGATGTTGATAATGATATAGATAAGCTATGTCTTCTTCAAGAGTGGTCAGAGCAATAAAATAAGAAAAGGTTGTGTCAACTAATGACACAACCTTTTCTTATTTTATTTCTACGTACATGGATAGTAATTCCTCTAGTTCTTCTACTTGGTCGTTTGGTATCCAGGCCTCTACCTGAACACCTTTTCCTTTGCCTTTTCTAACGATCATAATCATTTTGCGATCGTTTTTTCTTTGTTTTCCCCATTTCATATGTTTCACGCGGCCCCAATTTACATGATAGCCAGAGAAAGTTATAGTATCTTCGCGAACCTCAAATACTTTGTCTAAAATATAAAGCACATAAGTACCTAATAAAACAACCATTATTAAAAGACTAAGAGTTCCTTCAATAGAACGAAATGTTTGGATGAATAAAATTAATGACATAAGCATGACTGCGACAGAACAGTAGATAGAAATTTTATAGGAGAGTGACTTCGTTGTTGTTTTACGACTATCATCTAGTACGAATATTACCTCTTCATCCATTTTTTTTCTATTCATGTGTGTAAGAAAATGGTATAGACCTATAAATCCAAAAAGTAAACTTAAAAACAAATTAAGCAATAACATACACTGATCTCCTTTTCTTTCATAACTATTGTTATTTTAACATAGAAACTTCCATTCAGGGAAATGAGTTGAAATCAATAACTGTTAGTTATTTTGTTTGCAAATTTATAAACAATAAATTAAAATGTTTATAATAATGAGTGATGAGGTGGTTGAGGTGCGAATTGAGGATTATTCAATAGATACTTTAAAAACGGGGTTTTATTATGAGAGAGAGACAGAAATATTTTCTTGTATACACTGTAATGAAAAGACGGTAAGAGGAGTGATTTATAAGAGTACAGAGGGGGATCTTCTTCTTGATGCTGAACGAAAAATGAAAGAACATATTCTAGATCTACATGAGAATTCGTTTCAAGCATTAGTGAACTTGAATAAACGATCGAATGGATTATCGGATAGCCAAAAACGGGTATTGGAGAAATTATTTCAGGGCTATTCAGATAATGAAATAGCAAAATCTCAAGGTACAGAAAGTGCAACAGTAAGACAGCATCGTTTTAAGCTGAAGGAAAAAGCAAAGCAAGCAAAAGTATTTCTTGCAATGATGGAGCTACTGGAGGAAAAACCCGAACAAGACATATTAACTGATATTCATAAGGGGGCAACAATGGTGGATGATAGGTGGATAATCACAGTAGAGGAAGAGCAGAAGATTAGAGAGACGTATATTGATGAGAAAACCGGTATTATAAAGCAATTTCCTTCTAAGGAAAAACGAAAAATAGTAATATTAAAGTATTTATTATCCTTTTTTAATGAAGGTGTATCGTACACGGAGAAAGAAGTAAATGAGAAAATAAAAAACTATTACAGTGATTTTGTAACAATCAGAAGGTATTTTATTGAATATGGATTTATGGATCGTAGCCGGGATGGTTCCTCTTATTGGATGAAAAAATAGTGATGCTAGAACTTTACAGTAGATACTTTGTACTACTTACTTTAAAATGATAAGTAGTACTAACGACTTAGTATGTAACTTCCAATAAGTAAGTAAAGGTGGTTGTTTTATGGAAACTTGTGTATTTTGCCAATCGAATATACCCATTCATGATAAAGGTGTTTTGATTATACAGGGAAAAATAGAAGCTATTAATAAAATTATTGAAGTAGGAAGCACTATAGATGATGTGAAGGTGGAGCAACTGAATAAAAAGGAGCTTGTTTTTTCATATCAGGTTCAATCACAGTTAGATATGTTGGCAGTGGAAATTGAAAAAAAATTGTTTCGTTTTAAGGATGAAGAGGTATTAGGTGCAGTTTTACAAGAAAGAAAAGATGTCCACATTCGTAGTTTTGTTCCATTAAAGCAGTTAATCAATCGGATAAAAAATCCTGATATGGTGCAGATCATTCAAGATCAATTATTCACATCTCATATACAACCAATTATCTCCACTGTAGGGGAAACAGTGTACGGATATGAGTTTTTACTTCGACCAAAAAGGATTGATTTTTCACCAGGAGCATTATTCTCCTTCGCTCAAAAATCAGGCCTTCAATCTAAATTAGATAGTGTTGCAAGAATCAATGCTATTCGTACGAGTTCTAAGTTGCTGCCAAATGGTACAAAAAGATTTATAAACTTTTTACCATCCTCTATTTATAATCCTGAGCACTGCTTACAAAGTACATTTTATGCTGTAGAGCAATACAACGTTAATCCTGATGATTTAATATTTGAAGTAGTGGAGACGGAGAAAATTGAAGACATGGCCCATCTAAAAAATATATTTTATCATTATCAAAAATCAGGGATGAAAGTCGCGTTAGATGATATTGGTGCAGGGTTTTCAACTATTGATGTATTAAAAGAGTTGAAGCCAGACTATGCAAAAATTGATCGTAAAGTAATTATGGATTGCTATAAAGATGAAACAAAAATGAAGAAAATAAAAGAACTACATGTTACAGCAAAAGAGAATGGAATATATCTGTTAGCAGAAGGAATTGAAGCGAAAGAGGAATGGGAATTCTTAAAGGAATATGTGGATTTCGGGCAAGGGTATTTTTTTGGGAGACCAGCTGAAAAACCGATTGGTATGCAGAATGTGGATGGTGGACTTTAATTCTCTAGAAATGGTATTTTGTAAGAAATACAATCAACATCCTTTAATAAACGCAGGGATTAAACAAAGCCCTTGCGTTTTTCCTGTATTATGAAAGAAGTTAATGCATAGAGTAGAGAAAACAAATATAATATAGTTATATTTCAAATAATGAAACTACCTAGGGGGGACATAATTGAGAGACATAGAAATAGAAATTTTACGATTTATAACTAGTCTACATCAACCATTTCTTGATCAAATTGCTAAGGTTTTGACTTTTTTAGGCGATGAAACATTTTACTTTATTATAATTCCATTCGTTTATTGGTGTGTTTCTAAGGCATTTGGAATTCGGTTGCTTTATGTTTTTCTCGTTTCAGTATACATAAATGCTTGGTTTAAAACGATATTTGCTGTAACACGCCCAGTTGGATATGAGAATCTAGGTATTAATTCTTTATATGTGGAGTCAGCAGAAGTGGGAACTAGATTCCCACACGACAGTTTTCCAAGTGGACATGCTCAAGGTTCTTCTACCTTATGGGGATATATTGCTTATCGTGTTAATCAACCAATTGTTTGGATATTATGTATCGGACTTATATTCTTTATATCATTCGCACGACTTTATACAGGAGTACACTGGCCAACGGATGTATTAGCTGGAATCGCCTTAGCAATTATCATAATCATTGTCTGTAATCTTGTAGAGAAATTTCTTACATCTATCACAGATGGTGGGAAAATAGTGTTGGCTATCTTATTACCAATAGTTATGATTGCATTATTTCGTGACCCAGAAGGCTTTAGTTATGCTGGATTTGTGTTAGGAGCTGGAGTAGGTTACTTCATCGAAAAGCATTATGTAGGAATGAAAATACCATCTTCTTGGTTAAAGAGAGTCTTAGCATATGTTATTGGTGTCGCAGGTTTATTCGCATTACAGACTGGGTTGAAATTAGTTTTCCCTGAAACTGCAGTATTTGACGGTATTCGGTATACCATTCTTGGTTTATGGGGTTTGTGGATTGCACCAGTCATTTTTGTGTTTATTCGTTTATATGACAAGGAAAAATATCGATTTTGATTATTATAGGACTATAGACAGCAAATGAAAGCTTAACATGATATTTTTTCTAATAAAGTAGTATTAAAAAACGTTATGAGCGATATTTCCCTCATAACGTTTTTTGAATGTATTTAAAAAGAAGGAGTAATCAAGGCCATATTCCCTGTAATGAGAAGAAAACCTAATACGATTAATAGTACGCCACTGATAATGGAAAGTAGTTTTACATGTCGTTTTAAAAAACGTAAAAAGGTTAAGCTAGCCGTGCTTGCTATTCCTATCATAATAAATGGTAGACTTAATCCTATTCCATATACTAGTAATAGGCCAGCGCCTTGCCAGATTGTATCCGAATCAGCTGCTAGAATAAGAATGGAACTCAGCATTGGTCCAATGCAAGGAGTCCAGCCAAATCCAAATGCCATCCCCATTAACCCGACGGTAAATACTCCTCCTTTTCTTTGAAAAACACGATGAAAGCGAATCTCCTTCTGAAATAGTTGAATATTTAATAATCCCAGTAAGTGTAGCCCAAAGATAATGACGATAAATCCAAGAAATTGAGATAAGAATGTTGAAAAGGCAGGAGTAAACAATGAACCTACTGCTGTTGCTCCCATCCCAATTAAGATTAACGGTATAATCAATCCTACAACAAATGCAAGAATACGCGGGAATACATGGAATCGACGTACCCCTTGTTGCTCTAAATCATGAACAGAAAGTCCAGTTATGATTGCTATATAGCTAGGTATTAACGGTAAGATACATGCTGAGGCGAAGGATAAAAATCCTGCTGCAAGAGCAAACCAAATGGTCATCACTTATTCCCCTTTACCATGAAAGGCATTATATGCATCATCATACCGTGTTTGTAGTTCCTCGCTAGTTCCGATGATATACGGATGAGTTCCAAGTTCATTGCCTTCTTCGTCAAAGAATACGTAGGTTGGTGACACGGATACGTTATAATGATTTGCTATGGAACGATCTAAGTCTACTCCCCATAAATGAGTTGCCTCGTATTCATTTACGAATTTATCTAGAATTTCCCTTTCACGACCATAGAAAACAATAGTAATTACTTCAATTTCATCCTGATTTTTAATAAATTCTTGTATGAATGGCATGGAGTAACTACAACAATCACAAGGAACGATAACAAATTGAAGAATTGTTTTCTTCGATCCAACATAATCCGTTAGTTGTATCGGTTCTTCTCCAGTTAGTCGTTCCACTGTAGAAATATCTCCCGAGTCATTATCAAACATGAAAGAATAAGCAGTGTAACCCATTCCTGCTAAAATAAAAATAATGAGAAAAATCCCCACTTTGTTCATCTTTGCTCCCCCCAAAAAGAGCGATTGCTCTTAGTATGTTGCTATAATATAATCATAGCGAATGAGAGGGGATATTCGATGAAAAAGATAGTCAATTTGATGACAATTTGTACTGTGCTTATAGTGGGAATAGTAGCTTGCTCCAATGGTGGGATCGATTCGATACAAGCAACTTTTTTTAATAACGGGGAGACATATCCAACAGGTGAGTTCACTACATATTCTGTTTCGTTGGTAGATAGTTCCGGAGAGCCTGTTTCTGTGGAAAAACTATATTTTTATATGAATATGGAGAAAATGAATCATCCAATGGAAGGAACGATGAAAGAAGTTAAGGAAGGTTTATATGAAATTGAGCTACCACTAGCAATGCCAGGAGAGTGGTATGTTAATGTTACCATTTTTAATGGGAAAGAAGAGCGGGCACTAGATTCATTCACTGTGTATGCCGAAGGGGACATGGTGATGGAGTATATGCGTGGATTTAATAGTGATCTAGAGTAATGTAATAAGGAACACATAAAAGGTGTTTAAAAGACCAGCGCAAAGGCTAGAGTGTGTTAAGTGGTATAGTTGTATCTAAGTTAGTGTATTTATGAAAGGCTCATAAGGACAAAATAGCATGTGAACCGAAGGAAAATGTCCTTATGAAAGCTTCATAAGGACAAAACAGCATGTGACCGAAGGAAAATGTCCTTATGGAAGCTTCATAAGGACAAAACAGCATAAAGAATCAAAGAAAATGTCCTTATGATATCTGCGTAAATCAAGGACTACCTTCCATGTCGAAACGAAAAACTCAAACCCAGTCCAACTACATCGCTTCTTTCTCCAATTGCTTCGGATATACCTTTGTTTTCCACTTAGCATGAATGAACATAACAGCAGATAGAATTAATATCATTCCAAACATCTGCCACCCTGTTAACACATCCTGGAAAACAAATACTCCAATTAGTGCGGCAACCACTGGCTCTATCGTCGTTGCAATGGAAGCTTTACTAGATTCCACAAGCTGTAATCCATTCGTGTATAAAAGGTAGGCTAAAACCGTAGGAATGATTCCTAGACCAAGACTATAGGCAAGAGCTCCCGTGCTCATCCAAGTCATCCCACCAGTCACAAGGCCACTCGTAGGAACTAAGGCTAATGTTGCAAACAAGAATGTATATGTCGTTGTCGTTAACGAAGTATATTTTCTATTCAGAGCAACCTTACCGAAAATGCTATACAAGGCATAACCTAATCCAGAGCTGAGACCAACTAATATTCCGTAATAAGAAAAATGTCCTAAGCTAATTGGAAACAACCCTATTACAAGAATACAGCCTAAAAAGGTTGCTATCAGAGCAATTATTTTTTGAGGTGTAAACCATTCTTTAAAGAAAATTCTTGATAGTATAGTAACGAATGCTGGCCCAGTGTACAAAAGAACAGCGGCTGTAGATAAATTCATTTCCTGAATAGCGGTGAAATATGCCCAGTTAAAAAAGACGATACTACAAATACCTGTACCTAAAAATATGGGAATATGACGTACCTTAATGGAAAGGGCCTTACGATTTCGAATCAAAACATATAAAAATAAAGCTAGAAAAGCAACGGTTACTCGTAATGTAACAACTTCGATAGGGGAAAAGCCAAGGTCGTATAAACCTTGAACAAATAGCCCAATTGTACCCCAAAGTGCCGCACCTGAAATAATCATTAAAAAAGCGAATTTGTTCATGAACCATTTCCCCTAACAAGTAGTTATGCTCCAACATTCACCTTTGCTGTAAAAAACTCATTTGCTCCCTTTGGATGATAGTATACAGTGAACAAGAAGGATCCTTCCACCATAATGCCTTCGTTCATCCATTTGGTAGCGTCAAATGGTAACTCCTCCATCACTATATGCTTTTGTGCTCCCTTTTCATGAATATTGATGCTTAAATTAGACTCAATAACATCCAAATATTCGCTTCGCCATTCATTTAACTGCTCTTTAGAAAAAGAGTGATCCCACCATTTTTTCCTCGGTTTTTGTTTATAATGAAGCAGATAATCCACTTTCATTAGTCCTTCGACCACAGCAGGTTTTTTCAACGTCTCCGTTTCTAAAAATGCTTGTAATCGTAGAAACAAATCTTCAAATTGGTGGCCAATTTTTCCCCAGCCTTGCTTATCCCAATAGTCACCGAATCTTTGGAAAAAATCAAAAGGACTATCGAATTCGTGGTCAATTAAATACTCAACAGTATTATCCAAGCGATGGTCATTCCAGAACTTCTCAAGTATGTCTTCCGCTCTCTTGATTCTTGTTACTTCTGCAAACGATAGAACATTATTGGACAAGAACTCATATGGAGCGTGGTCCATGTACTTATAATGAAATTTCTCAGCCATTGCTCGCATGCCTGTTCCACGTAACATTTTAAGAAAACCGAGCTGAAGCTCTTCAGGGCGAAGTTCGAACACATCGTTAAATGTTTTCTTAAAGGAATCATAGTTTTCCTCAGGTAGGCCAGCAATTAAATCTAAATGCTGATCAATCTTACCGCCTTCTTTTACGAGAGTCACTGTTCTTGCAAGCTTTTTGAAGTTTTGACGTCGTTTCACCAAATCGTTTGTATCATCGTTTGTTGACTGAACTCCAATTTCAAAACGGAACACGCCTTTAGGAGCATTTTCGTTTAAAAACTCAAGCACTTCTGGACGCATAATGTCTGCTGTAATTTCAAACTGGAATTCGCATCCGCCATGATTATCAATTAAAAATTGAAAAATCTCCATTGCATAATCCCGCTTTATATTAAATGTCCGATCAATGAACTTAATCATTTTAGCTCCATTATCAATAAGATAAAGCAAATCCGATTTTACTTTTTCAATATTAAAATATCGTACGCCGACTTCGATGGAAGAAAGGCAAAATTGACATTGGAACGGACAGCCACGGCTTGTCTCAAAATAAACAATACGTTTTCCTAAATCACTTTGATCATCCTCAAAGCGATAAGGAGTAGGAATGTTATTAATTTCTAAATTCGGACGTGACATAGTTAACTTCACGTTTTCCTCTTGTCGATACGCTAAACCAGCTATTGATTTATAATCTCCACCCGATTCTAACTGATGAAGAAGCTGTTTAAACGTTTCTTCCCCTTCTCCCCGAACAATAAAGTCCACTTCAGGTACTCGGTTCATCCAATATTCTGTATCATAAGAAACCTCTGGGCCCCCAAGAACGATTTTTGTTTCTGGTAAAACTTTTTTAAGCATCTTGACAATTTGGATCGTTTTTTCGATGTTCCATATATAACAACTAAACCCAATCACATCGGGTCTTCGAGTAAATAAATCGGAAACTACATTTAATTCAGGATCCTTTATTGTAAATTCCACCATCTCCACAGAAAACTCTGGAGCGGAATATGCTTTTAGTAATCGTAATGCCAAGCATGTGTGAATGTATTTCGCATTTAGCGTAGTAACAACAATATTCATCTATATATTCCTCCATTCCTATAGATGTCAACGCTTATCATATCACATTTTCTTTCAAGACATAAATAGCTGGACCAAAAAGGAATGGATTGGAGAATGTTATTGTATTTGAAGACCCATGATATGGATATTCTCATAGGAGTTATTGGCATGTTTAAGGGCATTTTTTATGATCCCTTCAATTTTAAAACCTAATTTTTCATATAATGCTATCCCACGTATGTTTGATTCAAGAACTTCTAATTGAATTTTGTCATACATCTTACTAGATTTTACCCACTGAAGTGCTGTTTCCATTAGTGCGTTTCCTACACCTTCTGATCGATAGTCTTTGTGAATAATGATACCTAAATTACCTCTGTGAGCTGTTTTAATAAACGGCTCCGGCTCTATTGTTAAAATTCCAATAATTTTCTTTTGGTCTTCTGCAAGTAAGGTAAGTGTTTTGGGAAGCTGGACATACCAATCATTCTTAATTCGTTGATCTTCCACTGTCATAGTAAAATCATGGATAGTCATGACAAGCCCTTTTTCCTCTCTTAACACATCCTTGGTCAGTTCATGCATACCAAGTGCATCATTCATATCTCCTGTACGAATGATGATTGTATTTTTCTGTTTTGTTAAGACTCTTTTTGGAGATACAAACGCCATTATTTTTCCTCCTCAAAACAGTTTCTTATGGAAAGCACGAAAAACTTTATTTAATAAACTATGATATTGACTCCATAAAAGTTCTTCATTATTTGAATTTATTTTTATCGTAAAAGTAGGATCGTCCGTGTAGAATAGAGGAAAAAGAGGTGGTGCTGTTATGAAATTTGCAAGTTTTACATATGAGGGTGATCATTGTTTTGGAATTGTAATGAATGGAGATTCCATATTAAACCTTACCAAATCAGAAGGCTGGGCAGGTCCAAAAAGCTTCTTTGAATTTGTTAAGGAAGGTAGTTTGGAAGAGGTACGTTCGTTTCAAAAGCAATTTTTTGAAGGTAGTTTAAAGGAAGTCGTAATTACAAATATAGAGGATGTAGATTTTCGTTGGTTAGCTCCAATTCCAAGACCTTCAAAAAATATATTCTGTGTTGGAAAAAACTATTTAGATCATGCAAAGGAAATGGGAGCAGAGGGAGCACCTACTGATCCTGTGATCTTTTCAAAAGTACCGACAACGGTTACGGCGCACCTTAGTCCTGTATTATTGCATGAGAGTGTAACGAATGAAGTGGATTATGAAGGAGAGTTAGCTGTAATTATTGGAAAAGAAGCAAAAGGAGTAACGAGAGACAAAGCTATGGACTACGTTTTTGGTTTTACAATACTAAATGACGTTACTGCAAGAGATCTACAGTCAAAGCATCAACAATTTTTACTAGCAAAAGGTCTAGATACCTTTGCTCCAATGGGGCCATATGTTGTTGATCGAGATA
Source organism: Evansella sp. AB-rgal1 (assembly GCF_041820985.1). Lineage (NCBI taxonomy): Bacteria > Bacillati > Bacillota > Bacilli > Caryophanales > Bacillaceae > Evansella > Evansella sp. AB-rgal1. Next base: position 194,355 of record NZ_JBGUAU010000001.1, on the reverse strand, counting down.
GCTTTTTACCATTAGAATCAAAAGAAGTGGTGACGAAAGTAAATGGGGAAGAACGACAAAGAGGTAGCTTTGATTTAATGATCTTTTCTATTCCAGAGATTATCGCAACAATAAGTGCAGGGATTACATTAGAGCCAGGTGATATTATTGCTACGGGCACACCAAAGGGGGTCGGGAAGGGGTTCACTCCTCCTAAACTGTTAAAGAACGGTGATGTAGTAGAAATTGAAATTGATGGGATTGGGAAGCTTCGTAACACCTTTGTTAGCGAAAAATAATGTAGAGGAATCTATCCATAGTCGAAAACCCGTAACGGCATTTTTCATAGGTAAAAGTCACATTTTTTTCCTAGAATCATACTATGAACTGTGAATATTAGAAATTCGTAGTAAGACTGAAAGGAGAAAGATAATGAGCTGTAATTGTAATTCACCAAAAGGGCACCATCCACACATGGCAGGAACGGGGCATGAACATACACCACCAGGGGCACCGATGCATCACCATGGCCCACATCCTGGAGCGCAAATGCATCATCACCATGGAGTAGCACCAGGCATGGCACCTGCACCAGGCCACTTTGGTCCTGCACCACATATGGGAGTTGCACCACACGGACATATGGGAATGCCAGGAGCACACCCAGGCTTTGCACCTGTGCCGCATCCAATGGCACCAGGACACGGCGCTCCAGCACCACAACAATTCGGGCATGGTTATCCTGAACAATTCGAGCAAGCTCCACACCATGGTCATCCGGAACAATTTGATCAAGGGCAGTTCTATGGTCAACCGGAGCAATTTGATCAAGCACAATTCTATGGTCAACCTGGACAGTTCGGTCAACCACAGCAGTTTGATCAAGGGCAGTTCTATGGTCAACCACAGCAGTTTGAACAGCAACAGCATCATGGACATCATGGTCAGTTCGGGCAAACGCAACAATTTGTTCAACCAGAACCTCATGGAGGATCAAAGGGGCAATCGTTTCCTAACGCACCAGTAGCTCCAGAACCTTCGTCGTTCGGAATGCCACCTGCTGCACCACCAGCACCAATGCCAGGGGCACCTAGAACGTTACCTCCTCATGGCTATATGCCAATGGATGATGATGACTAATATTATGACGTTTATTTGATAGAGACCGGTGGAGAAACTTTCTCCACCGGTTATTTATTTAAGGATATGAGTAAAATTTTCTAATCATTGTCTAGCGCCATGCGCAATCTGCTCCTAGTAAACTCGTTCGTAAAGGAATCGATTTTGTCTCGAATCAGGCGTTTACGAGACAAATTGCTGCTTCAACCACCTGATTTTGTCTCAAACCAACCGCTTAAGATACAGTTCGCTACTTCAAATAATATGTTTGAAGAGGGATTTGCCATCATTGTCAAAAGAAACGGAGAAAATGCCACAGCATAGAGATGGCACCCGCTTAAAAAAATAAAAAAGCCAAGGTCATCTCGCCCTCAGCTTTCCAATATATCTAATCTAACACCTTATGCTTGCGGCACAGCTGTTTCTTTGTTCTTAATTTTTTCATTCGCACCTTCGAATGTTTCTAACTTTTTCTTCGGTGGCGTCCAATATTGCTCGTTCCCTGGTAAATCATCGAACCAAGCAGCGTCTTTAGGACAGTCAAGTACCATAAACTTACCATACTCATTATCTCGAGATTGATGGTATTTTAGATACGCTTTCCCATTATCAATCGCCAACACTTCTATTTTTCCGGAAGTATGGCTCATAGAAAGACGAACGCGTTTTCCAAGTCCTGAAGTTATTGCCTTCGCGCCTTCTACAATATTATATGCTTCTTCTAATGATAGAACGAAGTCATTGTTTCCTGCTACTGGTCGGTTAATAAAGAAGTAATAAGGAGTTACCCCTGCCCAAGAAAGTTTATCTAGCAATTCTCCAAGTACCTTAGGATCGTCATTGATTCCTTTTAATACTGGTGTTTGGTTAACAACGATTGCACCTGCATTGTGTAATGCATCAAACCCTCGCTTTGCTTCTTCGGTAATTTCCACTGGATGGTTGATATGCGCCATTACGTAAATACGTTGTTCAGGAGTGGAGTATTCCTTAATAAGGTCGAGTAGTTCCTGATCTTCATAAATTCTCATTGGGTTGAAAACAGGCATTTTTGAACCAAGACGAATGATTTTTACGTGTGGTATCTCGCGTAACTGCTCAATAATCAATCGTAATTTTTTCGTAGCAAGAATTAAAGAATCGCCACCAGTTAAAAGTACGTTGTTAATTTCCGGGTGGTTTCTAATGTACTCAATTCCAGGCTGAACATCAGACATAGCTTCTTTAATATCATTTCTGAATAAGCGCTTTCTAAAACAGTAACGACAGTAAGCACCACAAACCTCGGAAACTATTAATAATGCTGTTGTTCCGTACTTATGCTGACAGCCAGGAGCAGCATAGTTTGTATCTTCATCGGAAGCATCCCAACGACCATATTCTTCTAACTCACCTTCATTAGGAATTATTAACTTTTTAATTGGGTCGTTCGGATTATTCCAATCAATAAGACTTAAATAATAATCGTTTACTCGAAAGACGAACTTTTCCGTAATTTTCTTAAGTTTTGCACGCTCTTCTTCAGGAATTTGCGTGATCTTATCAATATTCATAATGTATTTTGGTTGTGCCATTCCTTAATCAACCTCCATATGTTAGATTAGTAGACTTTTTTACTTTCTTATTATATTTAAACACAGTCGTTAAATTTGGTCAAAAACGGAGGAAAACATCTACTTTTTTTCAAATATGAAAGAAATCCTCCATTTTTCTTGCAATTAAGATAACTTTAGAAAATGGGTATCGTGTCGAACCTTGTAAAGGAACTTCATTTCATTTAGTTTCGCTACAAGAATAGATGAAAATTAACAGTCATAAAAGGGAAGCTTTAAATGAAATCGATCACCAGAAAACAACATCTATTTTGATAAAACTAGTCAAAAAAATCAGTGAAAAAACCTTCACATACAAGCTTTCCTATCATACAATGAAATAAATCCTTCAAAAAAATGAAGTTAAGAAGGAAAGGGGCAAATAAAACAAATGGCAATCCGTAGAATGGACCACCCATTTCTAAAATACGGGGCAAAGACAGAAAAATCGTATGAAGCGATGATGGAAGCAGAAGAGTATCTCCCAGGTGGAGTAACAGCAAATATTAAACACTTTTCTCCATACCCAATCGTTATGAAAAAAGGTCATGGGGCATGGTTGGAAGATGTTGATGGTAATCCGTACGTTGATTTTTTAATGGCATACGGGGCGCTTGCGTTAGGACATGGGCACGATGATGTGAAAAATGCGATAATGGAACAAGTAACAAATGATGGAACCTTTTTGTTTGGAACACCACATATGTTAGAAACACGATTTGCTAAGAAAGTCCAATCATATTATCCTTCTATGGAAAAAATTCGTTTTACTAACTCAGGTACAGAAGCTACATTACTTGCTATTCGACTTGCATGCGCTTATACAGGAAAAAAGAAGATAGCAAAGTTTGAAGGGCACTACCATGGCGGATATAATGAAATGCTTTATAGTATCAATCCAACTTTAGCGGAAGCGGGAAAAGATTATAAACCAAACGCTGTTCCAGAGTCTGCTGGATTGGAGCAATTTGGTGATGATAAACCATTGGTACTTCCTTTCAATAATAGTCAAGCGACGGAACGTCTTATAAAACGGCACGCAAACGAATTAGCTGCAGTTATTATTGAACCAGTACAAGGAGGTTTTATCCCAGCAGATCAAAAGTTTATGGATAGACTAAAAAGAGTTGCAAAAAAATATGATGTACTCCTTATCTTTGATGAGGTAAAGACAGGTTTTCGTGTCGCTCTTGGAGGGGCGCAACAAGTTTATAACCTTAAACCAGATATAACAACCCTTGGTAAAGTAATCGGAGGAGGATTTCCTATTGGTATTGTCGGAGGAAGGGAGGAAATACTCGCAATAACAAAACCGAAAGCGAAGGGCGATGTATTTGATGCAGGGCAAGGAAAGAACTCCTCTGCAAAGGAAATATTATTTCATAGTGGAACATATAATGGACATCCTACTATTTTAGCAGCAGGCCTAGCAACAATGGAACGACTGGAACAGGATTTTGATGATGTTTTGTCGTATACTAATATATTGAGGGAAAATATTGAGAAAATAGCAAGATCAGCAGGCATTCCATTAAAAACGCTAGGGTTAGGTACCATATTTAGCGTTTTGTGTACGAGTGATGATGAGATAAAGCATTACCGCGACCTCCAAAAAACAGACTTAAGCTTGCGTAAAAAATTGGATTTTCACTTGCTAGAAGAAGGGATATATACAAAGCCGTTAAATCGTTACAGTATATCCACAGCACATGGAGATCGGGAGCTTGATAAAACACTGAAGGCTTACGATAAAGCCCTACAACGCTTAGGTGATGATGGAGCGTCATAAAGGGGGAACGTAATTTGTTTGAAAGTGAAGTATATCAACGAATGATTCAAAATCGTGAACGCATGAGTAAATCACACAAAAAAATTGCTAATTATTTAATTGAGAATCACGAAACTGCACCATTTTTAACAGCCTCAAAACTAGCAAAAAATGTGAAAGTTGGAGAAGCAACTGTCATTCGTTTTGCTTTCTTTCTAAATTATAAAGGATATCCAGATTTACAACGTCACCTACAAGAAGCATTACAAAGGAAAATGACCTCAGCAGAAGTTTTAGCTCGAACAACAGATGAAAATGAGCAAACAGTAGACGTTGTTTCTGAAGTTCTGTCTGATGATATTCAAAATTTGAAAATGACGTTAAATCAAGTGGAACCTGAAATTTTTGAAGAGGCAGTAAAGCAAATTATTGAAGCAAAGCGGATTTATATTGTAGCATATCGAAGTGCTTCAAGTATCGGTTCTTTTTTGGAATTCTATCTAGATCTAGTTTTACAAAACACGGAAATGATCCGCCAAGCTGATGGTGTCTCTGAACATGTCTTAGATATATCAGAAGATGATTTAGTCATTGGATTAGGTTTTTCTCGTTATACAAAGAGAACGGTAGAAGTATTAAAACTTGTGAAGCAGCAGGGAGCACAAACATTAGTTATCACCGATCATTTAATGAGTCCTTTAGTTCCTTATGCTGATTTAAGAATCATTGCCTCTACAGAGATAAACTCATTTATTGATTCGTTTGCTGCGCCAATGAGTGTATCAAGTGCACTTATTACTGCATTAACTCGTTCACAGCACAAGAAAGTAGAAAAACGATTGAAACAACTAGAAACACTCTGGGAAAAATTTGATGTCTTTTATGACTGAGTAAGAAAAAGCTCCCCCTTTCAAATTAAAAGGGGGAGCTTTCAATATTATGCTGGTAATGGTTGTTTATCGTTATCTCTTTTTTTACGGAAGTATTGGAAAACTCCAATTGCTACAAAGATAACAAATCCAGTTAATTCTATTGGTAAATTTTCTGGGAAAATTAGCATTATCCCCGCAAAGAATAAAATAACTCTTTCAAACCAATATGGCTTGTAAATAAAGTAACCCATCATGGAAGCACTCACTGCAGCCATTCCTAATAATGCAGTAATAATGACAGGAATTAAGGTCGCAGCGGTGGCATCCTGTAATAATAGTACTGGATTATATACAAATACATATGGAATGATAAATGCTGCTATAGCAAGCTTAAACGCGTTTCCACCTGCTTTCATAGGGTTCGCCCTGGCAATCCCTGCTCCGGCATATGCCGCTAAACATACTGGAGGAGTGATATCTGCTACAATTCCGAAATAAAATACAAAAAAGTGAGCAGCGATTGGTGGAATATCAAAAGCTATTAATGCAGGAGCGGCCATAGACGCTGTAACTACATAGTTTGCGGTTGTAGGTAATCCCATTCCTAGTAAGATACATGCAATCATTGTAAAAAATAAAAGAAGGAATAAACTATCTCCAGCTAAGTTTAGTAGCCCTCCTGCGATTTTTCCACCTAGACCTGTAAACACAACAACCCCTACAATTATCCCCGCAGAAGCACAGGCGGCAATAACCGGGAGAGCAATCCTCGCCCCTTGTTCGAGAGCGTTAATGATATCCTTAATTCCCATCCTTGTGTCTTTCCGGAAAAAGCTAACAGCGAATGCGGTTGCAATACCGAATAATGCAGCGTTCGTAGGTGTTCTACCATCAACAAGCATGAAAATAATAACTGCAAGTGGTAATAGCAAATCAGCTCGTTTTGCTAACCCTTTTAGTGTCGGTAATTCTTCTTTTGGTAAACCGGTAATTCCATGACGCTTCGCTTCGAAGTGTGTACCCATAAAAACTCCAGTAAAATATAAGAGAGCGGGAATAATCCCGATTAAAATGATATCACGGTACGTTACACCAGAAACATATTCAGCCATAATGAAAGCTGCAGCCCCCATGATAGGTGGCATAATTTGTCCCCCAGTGGAAGCGGCTGCTTCAGCAGCAGCAGCAAATTCTGGTCTAAATTTAGCGCGCTTCATCATTGGAATGGTAAAGGATCCTGATGCTACTGTGTTAGCAACAGAACTACCAGTAATGGTTCCTTGCATAGCAGAGGCGGCAACTGCTGCTTTTGCAGTTCCACCAGTATATTTTCCTGTAGCTCCGAAGGCAAGATCATTAAAATATTGTCCTACCCCAGTTTTTGTTAACATAACTCCAAAAAATAAAAATAAGAAAATAAATGTAGATGAAATCTGAATTGGTGTTCCAAAGATTGCATCAGAGGAATAGAATAGTCGTCTAGCTAATTGCGGCCATTCAAATCCACCGTGACCAAAGTGAGGAATATTTGTACCATATAATCCATATAAAATTGCACTAATTGCAATTATAACAATAGGAATTCCAACTGCCCTACGTGTAGCCTCTAGTAATAGAATTATACCAACTGTTGCAACAGCTATATCAAAGTCTGTAAAGCCTATGATCCTTGCGCCACCTGTAATCCATTCATATCGAAATAAAATGTAGTAAACAGATCCCATTGATAAAAATGCAAATAGAACGTCATACCAAGGTACACCTTTTCGCTTGATTCCCGTCTTCATTGCAGGATACAAAAGGAATATAAGACCTAATGCAGTTCCTAAGTGAACAGCACCTTGTAATAAGTAAACGAGTGGACCATTATATGCACGGTATAAGTGAAAAAGTGTTAAAGAAATAGCTAAGAATGAAATAACCCAAGCCCATTTACCAGTATTTTTACGATAAGCAGATTCTTTATCATATTTTGCTAGCATTTCTTGCTGCTGTTCCTCTGTTAAAACTTCTTTTTCTTTCATGTGTTCACCACCCTAAATAGTTATTTATGTAATTGATAAATCGACGAAAAGGTACGATGATGTATCCTGCCTTTTCGTCGATAAACCGCTTTTTATTTTTGGTGAAAAGAAACATAACATACAAAATTCTGCTATTTTACTTTAAAAAAGGCCGGACACTATGGGAGGTCCGGCCTCTTCGAAAACTTTATTATTCTAGAATTCCAGCTTCTCTAAAGTATCTTTCAGCACCAGGGTGCATTGGTAACCCTTCAGAACCGAGTAGTGCGTTTTCTTTTGTTAAGTGTGCACCTTGGTCGTGAGTAATTTGCCCACTATTTTCAAATAAAGCTTTTGTAATAGCATATCCAAGATCTTCATCAATTAAATCAGTAGATCCAACAAGAATCGCGTAAGCTGTAAGTGCGATAACTGGACCGTCCATGAATTCATAAGAATCCGCAGGGATTTCATATGCTTCATAACCACTGTTTGAAGTGATATAATCCATACCTTCATCTGTGATTGAAATTAATTTAATGTCTCTTTGTTGAGCTAATTGCTCAATGCTTCCAGCTGGTAAACCTAATAGACCGAAGGAAGCATCTAACTGACCATCTTGAACTCGACCAGCTGCATCTCCAAAGCCTTCTTCATAAACTTCATAATCACCATCTTCTATGCCGTAAGCTTCTAAAATTAGTTTAGCAGCGGCTTGTGTTCCGCTTCCAGGAGGTCCAATGTTTACTCTTTTCCCTCTTAAGTCTGCAATTGTTTCAACATCAGCATCTGCTGGAGCAACAATTTGCATTACTTCTGGGTAAATATGGCCCATGAAACCAAAGTTATCAACAGTAATACCAAATTCTTCAAAAGCACCTTCACCTTTAAGTGCATCAACTGCAGGAAGGTGAACTGTCATCCCAAGCTCAAACTCACCATTGTAAATGTTTGAAAGGTTATCTACAGATGCACCGGAAGAAACGGCACTTAAGTCAAACCCATCATATCCTTCAATATTGTTGTTAATGACAGTAGCCATTTCAATACCTAGTGGATAGTATGTACCACCAGTTCCACCAGTACCAATTTGGAGATTACCAACATTAATGTCTGATGCTACATCATCGTTTCCATCATTCTCATTTCCATTGTTATTATCGTTTACCTCTTCTGTGTCGTTACCATCAGTATCAACATTGTTTTCGTTCTCATTGTCTCCACCACTACAAGCAGCTAAAAGTAAAATACCTGCAAGGAGTAATGCGAACATGGAATAGAACTTCTTATTCAATTTTCGTTCCCCCTTAATTCTTTATTTTATACCAACAAATGGATAAATTGTTGATATTCTATTTTATTTAATCAAAAATAAAACAGGTTGTCAAAAATAAAAAATATCAACATTTGTCTATTATTCATTCAAAAACATAGAAGGAATAAGTGTAACGATGAAATTTTGTGCACAAAAGAGTCGAAAAGGGGCGTACTGAATCGAAAAGAAGGAGAGATTTATGTCGGTAAAAATATCCTTATTGAAAAAAACACACCGAAAACCTATAGTGTGTTTTTAGCTACTTTATTTTAAAGGTTGTTTCTCACTAATAAACGACATTTGCTCCCATTTCCTTGATTTCCATCTCTTCAGCATAAGTAAGCCTCTTATCCATTCATCTAAAATCTGCGCGATCCAGATCCCAATTAATCCGAGACCGAAGACAATTCCAGCTGTATAAGATACTGTTACAGAAACACCCCACATGACGATAATTCCAATATAAACAGGGTATTTTACATCCCCAGCTGCACGTAAACAGTTTATAACAATGAGATTAAAGGCTCTCCCTGGTTCCATAAGTATGGATAGTATAATCAGAATCCCACCTAACTGGATGATGTCACTATTATCTGTAAAAATCATTAATAGGGGTTCTCTTAAGAAAGCAATAACGATTGTTAAGAAGGTTGAAACAGCAATCCCAATCCAAAGACTATTTAGACACCTCTGATATGCCTCTTTATATTTTCTATCTCCTATTAAATATCCTATTAATATTTGAGTTCCTTGACCAATTGCAATAGAAAATAAGAACGCAAACATTACTAAATTTATAGTATAAACTCTTGTTGTAAGTGCTACAGTTCCCATGGACGCAATAAAATACGTGATGACCATTTGAGAACCATTGTAAGAAAGGTGTTCTCCTGCAGAAGGTATACCAATTTTTAACAATTGTTTTAATTCTTCTTTCGGGAATTTCTCTAATAAGTAAGACCAAGGCAGTTTTCCACGGATTCTCTTATATAACAAGATAAAAAGTACTAATACGCCAATCCCACGGCTAGCTACTGTACTAATGGCAACGCCCGTTACACCTAACACAGGTACTCCGAATGCTCCAAAAATAAAAACGTAGTTCCCGAACACATTGAGAATGTTCATTCCAATGGTGACATACATGGCATCTTTCGTAAAACCGTAGCTTTTTGTTATTGCTCCAACTGTCATAAGTAACGATTGAAAAAATGCGAATCCTCCTACAACTTGCAAATAAACGAGTGATTGACTCATAAGTTCTTCTGGAAGATTCATAAGTAATAGCATTTGTTTTCCGAAGAGATATAGTGCGATACTTAAAAGTAGTCCAAACGCTAAGTTTGCAAAAATAGAGACTACAGATATTTGCTCTGCATCCTTGTGTCGTTTTGCTCCTAAGTTTTGAGCAATTAAGATCGTTGTTCCTGTAGCAACAAAACCAAACATAACGATAATGATACTCATAATTTGGTTTGCGACACCTACTGCTGCTACTGCATTGTCATCGTATTGACTTAACATCAGAGTATCTGCATTTCCCATTAACATATGAAGAAGTATTTCAATGAAAATAGGCCATGTTAATGCGAATAAGGTTATTTTGCCAACTTTCGTTGTATTTTCTGATTTCATGGTGTAACCTCACTTATAAAGAAATTGTATATTTTCTAAGAAGCTTCCTTACTATAATATAAGATTATAACGGAGTTTTGATTGGTTAAAATCGATGAGAATTGTACAAAAACGATGTAAAGGAGTTAGAGTAGTGAGAATAGTAACAAGTGTAATTCCTCCTCACCCTGTTTTTATCAAAGCGGGCAAAGCGAAGTTTCGAAAAGGAGCAAAACACTTTAAAAGAACGTTTCATATATTTGATCTCATCTATGTTACAAAAGGGTGTGTTCATATGAAAGAGGAAGAAATAACCTATGATGTGAAAGAAGGTGAGTATTTAATTCTTACTCCAGAAAAGAATCATTATGGTTATAAAGGCTGTATGGAGGAATCGGAATATTACTGGATTCATTTTTCCTTATCCAACGAGTATTCACTTATTGATAAAAATAAGTTTGACTGGTCTGATATATTATTAAAAGAAAGCACATTTATTGAACCAGCGGAGTTTAAGTTGCATGTTCCTACTTATGGATCCCTCCGAAATCAGAATAGAGGTATAGAAGCTTTTGCAAAAATAGTGGAAGAAAATGAATCAAATGACCCTGCGATGAAGATGAAACAAAATCTTTCTTTTTATGAATTAATTATCCAAATGCAGCAAGATGCAATTGAACTCCCATCAAGTGCTCAAGCTGTAACAGATAAAGTAATTCACTATATTCAAACAAATTATTGGAAAGAAAATTTTAGTGTTAAGGAGATGGCAAGAGATCTTTTATTTCATCCTGACTATGTTACTCGTTCTATCAAAAAGATGATCGGTGTAACTCCCATTCAATATGTGAATTATTATCGATTGTCGGTGGCCAAACATAAACTTGTCCAAGAGAAACATATTGATTTACAGACGCTTGCGAAGGAATGTGGCTTTAAAGATGCAAGCTATTTTTCTCGAGTTTTTAAAAAAAAAGAAGGAATTACCCCTGGCCAATATAGAAGAATGAGAAGAAGCAGTGAAGAATAAAAGTGCATGAGAAGGGATTCTATTAATTTTGAATGTTATAATAGATAGAATAGGTAATTAGAGGAGGATAAACATTGGCAAAAAGTAAATTGTTCCGCGTTCTTATGTATATCATTTTATTATTAATTATTATTTATTTAGGTACATTAGTTTCTTTTATCTTTCAACCACTAGTTGTGTTTGTACAGACAATTTTTATTCCATTGTTAATAGCAGGGGTACTTTTTTACTTATTACGTCCTATCGTTGCGTTACTACATAAAAATAAGGTACCAAAAGGAATTGCCATCATTATAATCTACATAGGTTTAATAGGGTTACTAACAGGTTTGTTCTTTTTAATTGGTCCCCCATTACAAAAACAGTTTATGAACCTTGTTGATAATATGCCTTTTTTATTAAATGAGCTTAGGAATTTAATAGTTGAAATACAAGAGATAGAGTGGGTTGCGCAATTCCAAGAATCAGAGAATTTCTCCCTAGAACAAATTGGTGAAACTATCGCTACAAATTTAAGTCAATATTTTGATTTCGTTTCAGCAAATATCGCCAATTTAGTAGGAGCTGTTACGAATGCAGTACTAATGCTTATTTTAATTCCGTTTATGCTATTCTATATCTTAAAGGATGGTCATAGAGCACCTGATCAAGTTCTTCGCTTTTTCCCTGAAAAACAGCAAATTGAGGGTAAGCGAATATTAGGTGATATGGATAATGCATTGAGCTCCTATATACAAGGACAAATTATTGTTAGCTTATGTGTTGGTGTGCTCATGTTTATTTCATTTCGAATCATTGGAATAGAGTATTCGTTAATCTTGGCTTTAGTGGCTATGTTTACAAACTTAATTCCATTTATAGGTCCTTGGATTGGTTCCGTTCCTGCAGTGATTGTAGCTTTAATAACAAATCCAATGTTAGCAATATGGGTTATTTTAGCAATTGTAATTGTACAACAAATAGAAAGTAATTTGATTTCACCGCAGGTTATGGGTAGAAAGTTGTCCATCCATCCGTTAACAATCATTATTTTGATTTTAGTTGCAGGTAGATTTTTAGGTTTTATTGGATTTTTGATCGCAGTTCCTACCTATGCGGTTACAAAGGTAATTGTTAGTCATACATATCGTCTAATAAAGCTGAGGAAAGAAACCAAAGGGTTAAATAACGAAGAAAAGGGCGAATTAGAATTGTAATTTTGCACTTCCTTATACATTTATACTATAGTTATAGTAATTACTATAGAATGAGGTGTCTATTGAATGGAAAGAGATGGAGTAAAACAAATTAATGTAGAACAATTAAAGCAACTCGTAAAATCACCAGAAAAGGATAAAGTAATCATTGATATACGAGAACCAGAAGAGTATGTCGCTGAGCACATACCAGGGATTCCACTTCTCCCTATGAATTCAATTCCTTCTATGTTAGATGGATTTGATAAAGAGAAAGAATACGTGTTTATTTGTCGAAGCGGAAATCGTTCTCAAAACGTTTCCTTATTTATGAAAGAAAATGGCTTTGACAATGTAACAAACTTCGACGGTGGGATGTTATCTTGGGATGGAGATGCTACTACTGGAGAAGAACATCAAATTCATAGTGTTGAGGAATTAAAGTCGTGGAGTAAAAAATAAGAAGAGGATGTTCCAAGGTGTAAAAGACCTTTGGAACACCCTCTTTTTTTTAGAAAGCTATGTTAAGCGTTGATGTTGATTTTTACTCCAGGTTGCTCGCTTTCCTCGGGGCGAACCGCAAGCCTCCTCCCAATTCGGCCTAAGTACGTGCCCACGTCCTGTGGGCAACGGCCTCATTTCGCCATCCTGGCTCCGCCTCCCTGTGGGTTTCGCCTAGTCCGGTTTTCCCCTAGGTATGTTCTATTCAATAAGATTTGCAATGATCTTCCGCAATCGGCTCGTTAGTTGAAGAGGAAATAATTACATTTAATCTTAAAGAACCAACTACTCCTGTGTAGTGGGTTCTTTTACTTGTATCTTTAAGGTTGCTTAATTTCTACCTAATTCAACTACATTTAGATAGGCAAATAGCAGCAACTTTAGGATACAAAATAATTATTAAATAATGTGCATTAGTCTGTTTTTTTTTTTGTATGAAATTTTGGGTTCCAATTAGAGACTACATGAAGGGAAACCTTATTATATCAATAAAAATTACTAGTCCAATTTATTTGGACTAGTAATTATGGTTCTATTTATATATTTTCTCCTCACGAACGGAACTACTTACTCTTATAGATGGTCAGTCTTTTTTGAATAAGATTTTTTGTTCGGTTGTTTACGGTGGTTTTCTCTTTCACGCTCATTTTTATGTTCATTTAATGCTTGATTATCTTTAGGTCTCTTATTATTGTCACCTGTACGGCTCATTCTTCTACCTCCTCGTTTATCAATTCCTTATTAGCATTTGCAAGGAGAAAATGATGTATTCGTTTATAAATGTAAATAGACGGGTACAAGTTCTATATCTCACTTATAAAGGAGAGTGTAATTATGAATAAATGGGTAACCTCAGCAGCGCTAATAGCGGCAACTGGTTCGTATTTATTGCAAAATGAAGGTCGAAGAAAAAAACTAGTTCAGTACATGTATCGTATGAAAGCAAAAATAAAAAATGAAACAAAAGAGGAATATGAAGAATATTTTGATGAAAAACTGGCTCATACTGATCCGTATGATATTGAGGATAATAGTATGGTTGGGGAAGGTGCTGTTCAATCAATTCAATATTATAATCAGAGAAGAGCCACAAAATAATAATGTGGACATTAATAGGTGCTCACTATAAAAGTAGGGTTTTTAGGTATTGTAATAAAACTATTTGTTAGGTTGTTTATGTTTTTTACAATCATCTCAAATGTTTTCTCAATGCCTCCCTCTCTTATAGTGTTTTTTTTATGTCTATAACCGAATGATAATAGGAAAGGATGAAACACTATAATAAAAAATGTTCTAGGTATATGAGTTCATTAAATATAATTGCATGGTTTGTTATTCGATTAGTGAATACTAAAGCCGAGGTGAAAAAATTATGTTAAAAAATATAAATATAATGGAAGAAGGGAAGAAGATTTTAATCGCTGCTGGTAGTGCAGTTCTATTGGCATTAAGCTTAAATTTCTTTCTTATACCAGCTAATGTTTTTGCTAGTGGTTTTACTGGAATTGCTCAAATATTATCGGAATTAATAGGGTTATCTCCTGGTATCCTTTTATTTCTTCTCAATGTACCAGTTGCAATTTTAGGATGGATGAAGGTAGGAAAAAGCTTTACACTTTACAGTTTTATTAATGTGGCATTTACAACATTGTTTTTGGAAATAATTCCTGTGACTACCATATCAAATGATATTATTTTAAACTCTGTTTTTGGGGGAGTAGTTGGTGGTATAGGTGCAGGACTAATTCTTAAGTTCGGTGCGTCTTCAGGTGGGGTAGACATCTTAGCTTTATTGTTTGCTCGAAAAAGTGATCGACCACTTGGTACATACTTCTTTATCATGAACGCATTTATTGTATTAACATCTGGTTTGATGTTTGGAATGGAAAAAGCACTATATACGCTACTTACTCTATATGTTTTATCTAGAATCATTGATATTCTTCATACACGTCATGTGAAACTAACAGCAATGATTGTTACTAGTAAAGCGGAGGAACTGAAACATGCATTTTATCAGCAGGTAACAAGAGGAGTAACTAGAATTCCTGCCAAAGGTGGATATTCGAAAGAAGATAAGGAAGTATTAATGATTGTAATAACTAGATATGAACTATATTTATTACAACGAATTATTGAAGAAGTAGATCCAAAAGCCTTTACAAATGTAGTTCAAACAACAGGGGTTTTTGGAATGTTTCGTAAAGAAGCTTAACGTTTTTAGAATGAAATTTTTGAATAGTAAGTTATTCTCTCATTTGATTGTTGATGATAGGGTGTGGAACGTAGGATAATAATGTAGGTTCAACACCATCTACCGGCACTATATCTGTAGATCAAGAAATAGGAACTTCTAGTATGGTGTATGACGAAGTATTATTCGAACTAACAGCTGAAATTGTTGGGAACAGTATTTTGGTTATCATGAACAATACAAATTCCTCAGATTATACGAAGGATCACCTATTATCATCTGGGTAACAATATGCTGTGAAACATATCCTTATAGAAAAGTAATAAGCACTTTTCACTGAAAGAACATTTTTCTTCTCATATGGCAAGCGGATTACGCTTTTCGTTCGTCCAGAACGTTTGCATTTTGGTGTTAAGAGGACGCGTTGCACTTCTTATGGAAGTGAGAAAAAAAGAGATTCAACTCCGACTAGAGGACGACCTAAAGGTAAAAACAAACCTTTTGGGTCGTCCTCGTTTCGCTTTTTTACCAAAAAAGACAACAATAAACTCAGGGAAAGGACGGGGCAAATGAAAAAAAGATACAGGCAACAGAAAAAAAATCCTTCTTTTTTTTTCACAAAATACATACGATATCTATAAGAATTATGAAAGGAGCGTGGTCATGAAGGAGAGCTGCTTCCAGGCTGAGTTTCAAGATGTATTTATTGAATTACCTCGACCAGCATTGAAGTCCTTTATTCATAAATTGCTCCAAGCACAGTTTCGGATTTCATGGCGACACGAGAAAGAAACAGTTGAATTAGTTATTAAATCAGATGAGGGTCAAGTGATTATCCCGATAAAACGTCCGGATGAGCATTTAACGGTAATTCAGTTAAATGAGTTAAGTATTTTTATGGAAGATCTTGCTATTTTATTAGAGGAATTAATCACAGAAACAAAAGGTAGGGCAATTGTTAAAACTGCAAGCGGAGGTTGGATTTACGTAAGCTGTTTTGACAATGGAAAAATTGTTTCTGTAATGAAAATAGGTGGAGGTGAAAAAGCGGAGATGGGAACGTACCGGACGTTGAAAAAAAGCCGTAGTCCCATTGATAGTGTAGACCCTAAGGTTAAGGAATACATGGTTAAAACAGAAATTGATTATTTACTCATGGAGCTTGTCGAGGCATTAAAAAAGAACGATCCATCCGAAATTGAGCACATAAAAAAAGAGTTACGTCTTCTTTCTAATGAGAGAGAAAAGTTGAAAACATCTATAACAAAAGTTGCTAAATCATAGCATCTATGTAGATTCCCGATGATAATCTCTTCTACTCGGCTGCAATTGCCGAGTTTTTTCTATTTGAAAATTGTCAGTAATCATTTATTTCTTTTTCATTAGTACCACCTTTTTTGAACAAACTAACAGTGGCGTGGTATGATAACACTAATGAAATTAAAGGAGGAATAATAATGGCTATTGAAGTAAGAGCAGAAGCAACTCCGAATCCTAATGCAATGAAATTTACTGCTAGTGACATTCTTTTTGAAGGTACAGGCAGTGCGTCTTTTAAAAAAGGGGACGAGCCTGATCACCCATTAGCAAAAAATTTATTAGCAATTGAAGGTGTAGATAATATTTTTGGATATCAAGATTTCGTAACGGTAAACAAAGAACCTGATGTAGAGTGGAATGATCTTTTACCTAAAATTGAAGAAGCATTTAATAAGCTATAGTACTTAATAAGAGGGTGTGTAATCCGGTCATGTCGACTCGGGTTATGCACCCTTCTTTATGTTTAGTCGGTTCTATTTTTTGAATAAATTGTTCACAACTATGTGAAATTACTGTGAACATAGGGGAAAAGTGAATAAAATCACGCCATATTACGAAAAAAAGAGATAAGATAGGGTTATGAAAGAAAGGGAAAGGAGATTAGACTGATGACGGAATTGATGGGTTGTTTTAGTGCAGAAATAAAAAAACCGGAACATTATTGTAATGCTATTCAACACCTTTTAGACGAGCATAGACCATTGGAAGAGCAATTGAAATCAATTTATTATACTGCTTCGCAAATTGCATACGATCCTACTCGGAAAGATCGTCATGATCTTCTTCATAAGCTATATAACGATATGATAATTTTTAGAACGAATGTGCAAAAGCATTCTTATATAGAAGAAGAGGTATTTAACTCGCTCAAAAAATATATTGGGTACTCTAGTGGCCCTATCGTTATTATGGAACAAGAGCACGAACGTGTGGATAGTAATATTCAACAATTTTTAGAAAAATGTCACACACTAAGTAACGATAACCGTGATGATATTCGAGATATTGTTCATCACATTTCTAACGTATTTCATATACTTACGGATCATTGGCTAAAGGAAGAAGAAATTTTATTTCCGCTTGGAGAGCAATTATTGAGTGCCCATGAAAAGGACGAATTAGAAAGATTCTACCTTGATAAAAAATCACGTGAAAGATTAGCATAGAGACTGTCTCATTAGATGAGGCAGTCTCTTCTTTTTTTGCTCCATTTTGTTTATATTAGTTGACAGCTAACTAGCTAAAGGGAGTACAATATAAAAATCATTGTTTTGTAGAATGGAGAGATGACATTGGAGAGTGTTTCCAATACATATAATTTGAATGGAACTAGTATATTAAAACTTGGTCTAATAGATGGGATACCAATTGCGGTTGGCTACATGCCAGTAGCACTTACATTTGGATTACTTGCTGGAGCTACAGGGTTAACAATCATGGAGTCTGTCCTCATGAGTATCATTGTTTTTGCTGGTGCATCCCAATATATGGCTTTAACAATGATTGCTTTAGGCTCTGGAGCAATTGAGATTATTTTGGCAACTTTTATTGTGAATTTCCGCCATCTTCTTATGAGTGCGGCAATACACGAAAAGGCTGAAAAATCATCTAAAAAGATGCGAGCTCTATATGCTTTTGGCTTAACCGATGAGGTTTTTGCAGTTGCTGCCACAAAAGAGTCGCCAGTGCGTTCCACCTATATTCTAGGGTTAGGTATTGCAGCTTACACAAGTTGGGTCATGTTTACAGCCGTAGGTTTTTATGCTGGAGCATTTTTACCTAATTTATTACAAGAAAGTATGGCGATAGCACTGTATGCTTTATTTATTGCCTTGTTAGTACCTTCTATAAAAAAAGAAGGAAAAAAGGTAATTATACTAGCTATCCTGGGTGGACTATTTCATAGCATTTTTCAATTCTGGATTTCGACGGGCTGGGCAATTATGTTGGGAACAATGGCAGCAGTTTTCGCAATGGAAGTAATCGATAATTTGATTAGCAAGGAAAGGGAGAGTACGGAACCGTGAACGTCGCGATAATTTGGATGATTATTGGAATGGGGATTGTAACCTACGTTCCTAGACTTTTACCATTAATTACACTGCAAACAGATAATTGGCCTAAGTGGTCAAAGCGAATGCTAGGAAGAGTTCCCTATGCAGTATTAGGAGCATTAATTTTTCCAGGAGTTTTAACTGCAAATGAAAACATTTGGTTTGCACTTTTTGGAGGAATGATAGCAGTAATGTTAGCTTTTTTTAGTTTACCGTTAATCTTTGTTGTAGGAGGGGCCATTGGTGCACTGGCGCTAATTACATATTTATTCTAAGTAACATAGAGGTTGAAAGACATCACACACCATATATAACAATGGGTCACTGAGAAGAACTTCTTTTTCACAGTGACCCGTTGTTATATATGTCTTCCATATCTTTTGGAGATAATGTCATAAAATCCTAATGAATTATATAATTTCTTTGTAGCAATATTATTTATCCCAGTTTCTAATTCAATTCCTTTAAAGCCTTCTTGTTCAGCCCAATATAATACTTTTAACAGGATTGTTTTCGCTATTCCTTTATTTCTCAGTTCTCTTTTCACATACAGATCATTAAGCCAAATATATTTACCGCCCTTATCTAAACTGATTCCAGAATTTAGAAAAGCGCAACCTACCACTTCATCCTTTTCTTCTGCTACGAAAAATTCCGATCCAGAATCAGGTTCCATTGCAAGGTGAATTGTATGTAGCAGTTCTTCTTCCGAGATATTTACACTAATAGAATCCATTTGTTGCATCATTAATTTTGTTATTTTTATTTGGATGTTAACACTCGTTGCTTTTTCAACCTTGTACACTTTCATGGTACCCCTCCAATCACTTATACAATACCATAGAAACTTTGGATTTCCTTTAAAAACATAAAGAAAGTGCAAATGTTTTTTATGGGAGGACAAAAAAGAAGTGCGGAGAAATCCGCACTTCATAAAAGGCTTAAAATTCTTCACTTGTATACTCTTCTGCCACTTCGTAAAGCGTTTCTTGTAATTCCATAAGTTGCTCTCTCTCCGCTAAGGAAGAATCAGCAAACGCCTGTGAAAGTGCCTGTTTTGCTCGTTTTACTTTTTCTGTAGCTTGTGACTGATCAAGTGGTGTATGTGGACTTGATATTGCTGTTGTTGCTTCTTCTACAGCAGAACGAGCTTGTTGAAAGTAACGGTTTGCCAAGGTTTATTCTCCTCTCTGTTCTTTTTCTGCTTCTGCCATTGTTCTAACGTGATTTTTACTCGCATTGTTCGGTTGGACAGCATCTTCACTTTGTTTTACAAATCGTTTACTTTTTGATCGCTTACTCATTTCGTAACCTCCTTTTTTTATAGGCGCTGTTAAACGGTGTTGTTGAATGTTAACATTGCCTATTTAAAACTAAGCTAATGTTCAACGTAACATTGAACAACATTCTTATGTTTCCTTATGAATGAAGAAAAAATAAAAAAACTATCTTCCAAAATCGAAGGACTTTGGAAAATAGTTTTTTTGATTTATAACAAGATACCGTGAACGACGAATATATTTCGCACTTGTGCTCTTGGGTGGAAAGGGAGTAGGCTGAAGCGAATGGAGTATAAACCAACAAAGTTATCATGACGATATAGTCTGATACTCGTATTATCAGGGTAACCTACAAATGAAAACGATCTTCTAGGAATACAGCAATTCCATCTTCTTCGTTCGTGACTGTTTTTTCGTTTGCAATTGCTTTTAACTCGTCGATGGCATTGCCCATAGCAACACCACAACCAACGTACTCTAACATTTCAAGATCGTTATCTTCGTCTCCAAAAGCAATAATACGATCTTTCGGAATTTGATAAAAGTCTGAAATTCGCTTTAATCCAACAGCTTTGCTTAAACCAGATTTCACAATTTCAATTACGTTGAACGGTGCGCCCCATGATCGTTGCTCAATTACTTCCGCGTGTGCAGAATGTAACATATCCTTTAATGCCTTATGGTTATTATCTTCTGGATAAATTAATAAAGAAGTAGGGTCCTCTTGTAATAATGTATGTAAGTTACCATAGTCAATTGGTGTTTGTCCTAACGTAAAAGTGTCTTCAAATCCTTTATCTCGATAACGCAAATAATACTCATCGATAATTTCCACCATAATGTTTTGTACTCGGAACGCTTCACAAGTTTCAATGATGGCTTTCGCTGTTTTTTGGTCAATGGGAGTGTGTTCCGATTCGAATATCGTTGGATTTGTTGGGTGATGAGTAAAAGCTCCATTAAAATTAACCATCGGTGAGTCTAAGAGTAGCTCCTGATAATAAACTTTACTTGCACGATATGGTCGTCCAGTGGCAATAACAACTTTATGACCTAATTCCCTTAATTTCGAAATAACAGTTTTATTTCTTATTGATATTTTTTTATCGTCCGTTAAAAGTGTTCCATCTAAGTCTAACGCAATGATATGTGGTTTCATTTATAATCCTCCTTACAATATAATTTCCATGGCTTGCTAATCCTACCAATGCAAATTTATAGGTTTTACAATGCAAACATGTTATAAATATACTATACTAGACAATGGTTCTGTTATTTTAACAAAAATCTGTACAAATTACTTTTCGAACGACTCTAAGATGTTAAATAAAGTAACTTATATAGTATAAAGACAGTACTTCCAATGAAAAATAATGAAAAGATATTATACGAGGGAGGTGAGAACGATGGAGCAGTTTTTTACCACGTTCTCTGCAAGAACCATTTGGACGCCAGAATTAATTGTTGTTCTTTTACTTATTAGTGCGATGTATTTTGCAATTATTGGTCGTTATAGGCATAAATTTGAAAACAGTGAACCTGTTTCAACCCGAAGGAAAGTATATTTCCACTTAGGTTTACTTGCTATTTATTTTGGCTTTGGCGGGCCATTATATGTATTAGGACATATGATGCTTAGTATGCACATGCTTTCCATGGCAATCGTTTATTTAATAGCCCCACCATTATTATTATTAGGAATTCCGTCTTGGTTTTTCCAAGCATTTGCGAAAATCAAAGCGATTCGAAGTGTATTCTTGATTATTGGATTTCCAATTCTTGGATTAGTTTTGTTTAATGCAATGATTTCCTTTTACCACTTGCCATATATGTTCGATATGCTATTCATGAATGAAGGCTGGCACAATATTTATCAATTAGGAATGCTTGGTGCAGCAATGCTTATGTGGTGGCATCTCATTCCAAGATTAACTACGAGATATGATATGTCTGAGTTGAAAAAAATCGGTTATATGTTTGCGAGTGGTGCGTTATTTACTCCCGCTTGTGTATTAATTATTTTTGCAGGAGCTCCCTTATATGCAACTTATACAGATCCAGCAGTGTGGGCGATTGCGATGAGCTATTGTTTACCTGCAGGTGCCGACATTCCGTATGAATTATTTAGTGGAGAACAGCAATTAGCATTACTAACTCCTCTTCATGATCAACAGCTTGGCGGAGCATCTATGAAGGTGATTCAAGAGTTGGTATACGGAGTAGCGATTGGTTATGTATTTAGAACTTGGATGAAGAGAGACAAAGAAACGAATGACAAGGTGAAAATTAAAGAGTACGAAATGGTACATTAAGAGGGCGCATTGTGCTTTTCATAGAAGATAAGACAGTATAACTTTTTTGAACTTAGAAAATTGTCTAGCTCCAGGCGCCATCACCTCGTGTCAAATAACCTGCCCGATTAAAAGCAAAAAGCGCTTTTTATCGTCCAGAACATTTGCATTTCGGTGATGAGACGGCGCCTTGCGCTTTTCTTGTAGAGAGGTTGAGGAGATTGAGAAAAATATTTTTACTGGGGATAGCATTATTCTTCTTGCAAGGTTGTAGTTTTTTATATCAAGATCCATCACCACCTCAATCACAGGCTATTGTGGATATTACACAGACAGATACAGAAATGCATATTGCTTCCGTATCAGGACTGAATCAGTTCGGTGATGAGTGGTCAACTGATGATATGTTAGGGGAATATTGGATTGCGAAAACAATTTTCACTCGTTGTCCTACTGTTTGTTTAACAATGACACCGAATATGGTCGAACTACAACAAGCAATGGCGGATGAAGGGTTGGAGGTAAATATCGTCTCCTTCACTGTTGATCCAGATTTTGATGATGCAGAGAGACTTCAACATTACGGAGAAGGCTATGGTGCTGATTTTGATAACTGGGATTTTGTTACTGGTTATGAGTTTGAGCAAGTTCAGGATTTTGTGTTGGAATCGTTTCGGTTACCTATCATGAGAGATGAAGAAAATAATGATATTTCTCATCCAACTAGGTTTTACGTAGTAAATCCTGAAGGAGAAATTATTCGTCTATATCGTGGTGAAACTGGTTTTGATTTAGATAGTTATATTAAGGATTTGAACTATTTGATAAATAACTAACATATTTTCTACTGCACTAGTACTAGGAACTGGTGCAGTTTTTCTTTATAATCAAAAGAGAACGTTAGTTGAGGATGGTGTTATTATGTATGAACAAAGATCTCCCATTTTAGTAAGCGAAGCTGTGAAACGAGTAATGAAATTTGCTACAGCAGGTTCACATGAATACATACATATTGAAGAAGCAGAAGGAAGATACTTGGCGGAAGATATTGTGGCCGATCATAACATACCTGCGTTTGATCGGTCTCCGTTAGATGGGTTTGCTGTCCAAAGCGCCGATACCACATTCGCAAGTGCGTCCAACCCTGTTTTTCTAGAAGTGGTGGAAACGATTGGTGCTGGTAGCTTGGCAACGAAGGAGATTGGGCCTGGGCAGGTGTATCGGGTGATGACGGGTACAATGATGCCGAAGGGCTGCGATGCAATTGCTATGTTTGAATTAACGAATGAGTTGGAGAGAGACGGGAAGCAGTTTATTGAGATTAAGCGGTCGTTTCAGCCGGGGGATTTTGTTTCTTTTGAAGGGGAAGAAACAAAAAAGGGCGATGTGATGTTGAAGGCAGGGACGAAAATTCATGCTGGTGTTATCGCGGTTCTTGCTACATTTGGTTATAAAGAGGTTCCGGTTGTTAGAAAGCCTGTTATTGGTTTGTATGCTACTGGTACAGAACTTTTGGAGTTAGATGATCCGTTGGTGCCGGGGAAAATTCGAAATAGTAATGCGTACATGATTGCGGCACAAATTCGTCAAGCTGGTGCAGAGCCTATTTATTTTGGTCAGCTAGTGGATGATTTTGATCAGTGTTATGATGCAGTCGCGAGCGCTTTGAAAAAAGTGGATGTTCTTATTACTACTGGTGGTGTTTCGGTAGGTGACTTCGATTATTTACCTGAGATTTATGAAAAGTTGGGTGCGGAGGTTTTATTTAATAAAATAGCGATGCGTCCAGGAAGTGTGACTACGGTTGCTCAAATGGATGGAAAGCTTCTATTCGGCTTATCTGGGAATCCTTCTGCTTGCTATGTTGGATTTGAATTGTATACTCGACCTTGGATAAAAACGTATTTACATTCAGACAAGCCGTACTTACAAACGGTAAAAGGTGTTCTGACTGCCGATTTCCCGAAACCGAATCCTTTTACTCGATTCATTCGTAGTAAAGTGGACTTTGAGGACGGAAATATTACGGCTGCTCCTGTTGGTTTAGATAAATCTCAAGTAGTATCGTCGTTAGCTCATTCGGATGCTCTTGTAGCACTTCCTGGTGGTTCTCGAGGATATAAAGCAGGTGATTCTGTTGATATCTTATTATTACAACGAGAAGGTTCTTCAGCGCCGTTTCAGGAGCCAGTAAAACGTAAGGTGGATATGGAATGAGCTTTGCTGTCTTTCAAATCGTAGGTTTTTCTAATAGTGGGAAAACTACGCTTGTGACGAAATGGTTGAAGAGACTTTCTGAAGAAGGATATTCTGCTGTCACAATAAAACATCATGGTCATGGCGAGGAGCTAAAGGTTGTGGATGTGGGGAAGGATTCAGAAAAGCATCGACATGCTGGGGCAGTAGGTTCTTTAGTTGTAAGTAATCGGGAACTTCAATTACAACTGAAATATGAGAAATCTCCATCTTTAGAGAATTTGGTAAAACTTTATGATTCCTTTGAAATTGATGTGCTTGTTGTGGAAGGCTATAAACGGGAAGGTTATGAGAAACTATTGATTCTAAGAGAAAAAGAGGATCTGACCTTACTTGATGAGTGCACAAATATACAGGCAGTTGTCTGCTGGAATACGGAAGAGTATGAAATCCTTCGTGATTCGCTTTGTGTTCCTGTTTTTCACATAACCGAAGAAACAAGATATATTTCGTGGTTAATGGAACGATGTATGAGGTAGGAGTGATTTATTTTGTCTGGAAGAAAAATGTTTGAGATTACGAACAACGTGATTTCTATACAAGAGGTAATTGATAAAGTAGTGGACCGCAATGCGGGGGCTATCAATACGTTTATTGGAACGGTTCGAGAAATGACAAAAGGAAAAAAAACGATGTACTTAAAGTACGATGCTTATGTTCCTATGGCTGAAAAAAAACTAGCTCAAATTGGAGAAGAGATTGAGAGAGATTATCCTGATGCAATCGTTGCTATCACACATCGGATAGGGGAGCTTGGAATTACGGATGTGGCGGTAGTTATCGCTGTATCTACCCCACATCGTGCTGATTCCTATGCTGCAAGTCGGTATGCAATTGAGCGGATTAAAGAAATTGTACCTATTTGGAAAAAAGAGCATTGGGAAGATGGAGAAGAGTGGATTGGAGATCAGTTAGAAAAGAAAGCCTATCCAACAGGTAAGCCAGAAGCGGAGGACTTATCATGATAAAAGTGTTATTGTTTGCTGATTTAGAAGAAAAAGCAGGGAAACGTGAGATTGAGCTAAGCGTCGATTCGATGACAATTGATGAGGTTCGTACTATATTGCTTGAAATGTACCCAGCAATGACTAGAATTCAGAATGCCATGCCTGCTGTTAACGAAGAATATGCCGAAGATAAAGATATTGTTAAGTCTGGGGATACGGTAGCTTTTATTCCACCTGTTAGTGGAGGGTGAAAATCTTTTGGTGTCCTATAGGAGAAGTTATTTCCCCTATAGGACATTTTTGAGGTGAAAGCAACTACTTACTTTCTCTAGGCAAACATATCTCTAACTTTGTCACTCATTTTATCAGGTGTCCACGCTGGTTCCCAAACTACATTTACCTCACAATGAGATACATTAGGATGATATCTTACAGCAGATCTAACTCCATTTACCATGGTGTCATGAAGCGGGCATCCAGGAGTTGTCAATGTCATAGTTATTGTTACTACAGAATCATCGATGCTAACGTCATAAATTAATCCAAGGTTCACTACGTCTACTCCTAGCTCTGGATCTATCACACTTTCTAATTGTTTTAACACTTCTTCTTTTATTATTTTGCTCATTTTTGAAATCCTCCTATACAGTAAATGCTTTTATGATGCTAACTAAATAAAATATAATGCTAAAAGAAAACAGTATGGATGTTGCAAAGCTGACATTTGGAGTTCCGATGAAAAAACCTCCGATAAAAAGTAGTAATGAGAAAAATATCAACCAAAGTTTTCTCTGGATAACAGCTTCATCTATCATTGTTGCAAGTGATGGAGTTTCCTCTCTTCCCACCTGATTGCCATACCGGAACGTCCACCATAAAAAAGGAATGATCTTCGACAAATATGCTAGTATGGACAAACTAACAAACCCAAACATGTAAAAGAACAATAAGGAACTAAGTAACTGTGAAAAAACGAATGGTGCATTTATCAGAGATATTAGGAAAGCAACGGAACATACACTTGCTGTAAAATATACGAGAAAAACAAAGAAAGCAATTCCTTTCCCAGGATTCTTTTTAAATCTTTTTTTCTTAATCTCTTGTATCTGAAGAACAAAAAGCCATAATGCTCCGCAAACAAATCCAATACTTAAGGGAAACAAAATACTATATTTAACGGAGAAGCCCAAAATACTAATCCAAATTGCTAGATGTAAAAATAGAAGTATCCATTTTTGATATTTTTCCGAATATCCATGGGACAAGTAGAACATGGGGAGCATCTTAAAGCTGTAACCAATAATTAAAAAAAGAAACCAGCCTAGTAACCCGAACCATAAGTGCAAAATCAGTAATGTGCTATGAAGTTCTCCCATAAAAGAAAAGCGAAAGTTGAGTACCATAAGTAACCCTGAAACAACAGTTAACCCAAGATAACTAAGAGAACTAAATGTTGCAGAGATAACGGAGTTTTTGATTTTACAAGAATGGATAGTAGCTAAAACGTTAAAGAGAAAAAGGGATACACCAATAACAGTACATAATCCAAATGTAATCATCCCTGGTAAATAAAAGTTGCCTAACGAAATATATAAGCCAATAACTCCAATACTATAAAATCCAAAGTGCAAGAATCCTAATTTTTGACTATATATTGCTTGTTGAGTTACAACTGCAATTAATTGGTAGATTGCACCCATTGCTAACATGGATGCCCAGCCCAAAATGAAAAGATGTGCGAGAGATAGCCCTGGCCCTTGTCTTACTTTTGCAGGTAAAAAAGCATCAGGAGAAATCACTAAAGATACAGAAAAGATAACTAGGGCAAAAAAACTTGTTATGATAAAGGAGAAAGGCAGTATAAATTGGTCAGAGCTTTTGGGTGCTAACGATTGCTGTATGTTGTTTTGCATATGCTTATCCCCTTACAGTTTTTTTAAATGTACTTTTGCAGATCCATCTTCCAAGTTGTCTACTGTATAGTCGATTCCTTGTTCTTTTAGTTCTTCTAATAGAAAAACAGGAACACGATCATTATGAATGGTGAGAATTTCGTTTTGCTTTAATAACTCCAGACGTTTCATTGTTCGCACCATCGGTTGTGGTGGTTGTAAGCCTCGGTTATCGAGGAAAAAAGCAACCTGTTCTTCTTCATTTAATAACGGTTCTTCTTCATTTAATAACGGTTCTTCTTCTGTAGCGGGTAACTTGTTTTCTTTTTCCTTCTTACTAAATAAGCCAAAGAACCCAGACGATGTTTTTGTAAATCTTGTGACATAGTGCTCATGGCCAATTTTTTCTACATGATGTTTGTATCCCCTTGCTTTCATGATGGTGAATAGCGGTGTTGGTTTTATTGTAGAATGAAGGATAAATACCTCATCTTTTTTTAGTGATTTAACTGTTTGGATAATCTTTTTAAACGGATCCTTTTTCTCTCTCAAATCGTTCCGAACATCCAAGATGATCTCGTTACTCATTTAATAACCTCCTTTATGTTTCTAATATAAGTGTAGTGATATCTGTGGGAATAGGAGGTGATGAATATCACCGAAATCATGTATTTTGGTTGAAAATTTCAAACTATTTATTTAAAAGGTGATGAGATAGTGAGACGAATTTTTATGAATGCGTGGAAGTCCACGAGATTCCTATGGGATTTAGAGCATAGGCGAGAATTCGGAGCGTCGAAGGGTATAGAGGCTCTGCAGCTCCCAAAGGAACGTGAATGGGATGAAATGAATGGAATACAGAATATCAAAGTTAATGTTACTAGATATGTTTTGACTACTACTAAATGGAAAATATCCGGAGGCCCTTAGTTAAAATTAGTGTAAATTAACAAAAATTATCGTTATCCATACAATGTTCATACAATAACGAGTTTTTCTTGTGTTTATGTGATTGATGTCACAGATTTTACGACAAATTTCATCGTAAAATAAGAATGTAAACATGATCGTTAAAAAGCGATTCATAGTTTTGCTTCCTTTTAATAAGAACCCAACGTATTTGTGAATGTAGCTGGTTCCCCCAAAACCAGCAATGTTGCCAAATCATAGCGTAACAAACCCAATAATCGTTTATATGACCCCCAATCATATAAACAAAAAAAGCTACGAGAGATGTTAATCTTTCGTAGTTTTTTTATACAATAATGTGAAGTAAAACGAAGAATAGGAATAAGAAAGCGATACTCCGGTGATTTCTTTTTCTTCTACCAGTTGCTTTTCGATGTCGTAACCACCCGGAAAGTATTAACAAAACAAATAAAGTAGCAGCTAAAATACCAGAGACTTCCTTTGGAGACAATGCGAAAGTACCCGATAATAACACGAATGTTATGTGTAAAATTACAAAAATAGCACAAATAAACCCGAGAGGTCTATGTGTTTTCATCCAGGATCGAGCTAACTTTGCAACCGAGAGTTTCTGTTTACGATATTTCGACTTTCGAATAAAAAGAAAAAGAAAATATATGAAACCATTGCAAAGTGCAATCAATAAAGCTATATAACCCGTGAATGCACTTAACGATAAGGATGCCAAATGACTCACCTCTATAGAAGTGTATTTTTACAAGAAAGAAATAGAATGAAAACATAAATAGAGATACTAGTTAACTTAGATTAAGATGTTAATGTTTATTTTCAATATATACCCATGCAAGTGAAAATTTGCACCATGGCGGATGAAAAACGTTGTGCAATAGTTTAAGAACTATTCACCTTATATGCAATGAGCGTAAGTCTACGAACTCCAGTGGGAAGTAGAGTAGAGGCGAGACCACGAAACGACATAGTCGTGGAGGGGGCTCGGCAACTCCCCACAGGAAAGGAGTGGACTGGAGCGAATGGAATACAATTCAACAAAGTTGTTAATACTTGATAATTTAAGTCCGCTTGATAGGCGTATTTTTACTAGACACTATAAAAATTTTCGTAGCAACAAACTACTTTTATTGTACTATCTTCGTAAACGTAGTAACAAAATGTTCTTCACTCATTTTCACTGTATCGTAAGAAAATCCTTTTGCACTCATAACCTGAAATAAAGGTCTTGGTACAAAAGGAGTATGAAGCAATAGCTGTTTATGATTATCCAATTCTTCTACATGAGACATTATTTTTTGAAATGGATCATTTCCTGTCGCAATATCTTCTCTAACATCCAGTTCTATTATATTATCCATTTAATTTCCTCCATTAATATTAATGACAACTTATAATCTTATAGTACGACCAGGAGTGAAATATTGCTGTGATGTGTATCACCCTACTTTTAAATCGTGAAAAAACCAATGTGATATATTTCACATAAATTACTGTCCGTTTTTGATACAATACACATGTTATAAATGAGTTAATTAGGAGGAACTACAATGGTTCAATGCGAAATTACACATGTAGGAAGTGATGATTTCATACTGGTAACCGGAGGATCAAAACCACATCTAGGTGCAGTAGTAATTGGAACGTGGGAAGGAAATTACGCAAATGTAGTAAGTCACGGGCTACCTCATCATAAAGAGGAAGAATTATTTCTTGAGTTGGCAAAAGTTTGGTGTAGTACGTTTGAAAAGACAGTTGTTATTACAGGTGGCATTCATATAGATAATGCAACAAAAAATGATATTGAGAATTTAGTAGATAAAACATGGGAGAAATTCTTTATACTAATGGCGGATAGTAAAACGAAAGGAAGTCAGTCACTCACTAATTCAGCTATAAACTAATAACAGCCTTGTCGGTCTATAACATATTACTATTTTCAAAAAGGTTGTAAAACTTAACAGCCTTTTTTCTTCGTATGAAAAGGTTTCTTATTTTAGTTTGTTTTAAAGAGTAGTGGATAGTTGAAAATAAAGTGTATTACAAACCATGTCCATAAATTAAATCACTATTGTTTATATTTGATCACATTGTTTGATACAATAAGAAGGGAAAAAGTAACTTACAGTTGGAGGATTTTATGAATATAGAGATAACGGATGCTGCTTTTGCTTGGTTTAGAGACGAACTTGCATTAAACGATGGAGATAGTGTTCAATTCTTTGTTAGATACGGTGGTTGTGGCGATTTCCAAACGGGATTCTCTTTAGGTGTAACTGTGAAGGCTCCTGAGGATCCAGCAACAACAGTAGAAAAAGAGGGATTTGTGTTTTACATTGAAAATAAAGACGAATGGTATTTCGATAACAGCGATCTACTAGTTGACTACGATCAACAGAAAAAAGAAATCCAATATTTGCATAATAAGGAAACATGACTGATAGAAATATTTTTAAAAATAAAAGAGTGTAAAATGTCAAAACGACCTTTTACACTCTTTTTTTATGTTGATTTATAATGTTCACAAAATCGTACGGGACCAGGGACCGTACGATTTTGTGTTTGTATGACAGTTTTGTGAACTGGATTTAACCACTATTATTATGTTGATATCCTTTTGTATCAACGTTTTTGAACACTACATCACATTAATGTGACACGAAATAGTAACGTCGTGTGACGAAAATCACAGTTTTACTGTGATTTTTTGCACAGTGTATCTTCTTGTGGATTTCTACAATAGAGACAACAACTACCACTCATTAATAATAAACAGGTTTTTAGGGGGAAGAAACATGAAGGAGCTTGAAAAACGCTTTTATTCAAAAGCAAGTATGTATTCCTTTTTTGTAGTAGTAATTTTATTTATTTCGATGTATATCGGTACAAGACAGTTCACAAAAGTAGACTTAATGTTATTTGGATATATGGTTGGTTCATTTATTTTCTTCATTGGAATGACCGTTCGGATTACAGCTTGGGTACTTCGCCCTGCGACACATGAATTTATGAAAAGATCAATTCAAAATATGAAAAGTAAGAACAGGCAAGGAAGAAACGTAAAGGCAATTATTAAGACATTAATCGATAATATCATTCTACAAAAGTATATTTTCAAACGAGGAATTTACCGAGGCATCCAACACTGGCTTATTGCATGGGGCTGTATCGGGTCATTAGCAATTACATTTAGCTTAACGTTCGGATGGTTGCACTTCAGACTTATTGATGCAACAACGTATCAGATGGTTGTAATGGGAGTACCAGCAATAACGATGCATCCTGATGGTTTACTTGCTTCGTTATTCTTTGAAGGATTAAACATCACAGCAACGATGCTTCTTATCGGGGTAATTATGGCGATAGTTCGCCGCATAACGAATCATGACGTACAAGTAACACAGCGACCTGAATTTGATTTAGTACCACTTTATATTTTATTAGCAATGACGGGAACAGGGTTATTATTAACTGTTTCATACAAGCTTTTAGGTGGGTGGATGCACCCACAATTTCAAATTCTTCACCAAGTCACTACGGTATTATTTTTAGTTTACTTCCCATTTGGTAAGCTTTTCCACTTACCAATTCGCCCGATGGCAATAGGGGTACCAATGAATTATCAAGAAGAACCAGGTGTTGATACGAGAAATTGCTTAGGTTGTGGAGAGCTTTACTCAAACGATGATCAAATTGCAGATGTTCAGGCAATCTTAGGAGTTCAAGCGTACGATTTACAAACAAGTGATGGACACCATTCTTCAGATTACTGTACAGCTTGTCGTAGAAAAATCAGAGTGATGAATCATTTAAATATGAAATCCCCGTTTGGTGAGATAAAAGGACCAGTACAAACGAACAACGGAATACACATCCCAGGTTTTGGGCGAAAACGATCGGAAGAGTACTATGAAGAATTCGCTAAGGAGGATAAGTAAATGACACAGTTTGTTGTAAAACCAGGAGTAAAAAACCTTCATCATGAAGGGGAAAAATTGATCACAACACATTGCTGTTATTGTGGAATGCAATGCGGTATGCACATTCGAGTAAATGAAAAAACAGGGAAAGTCGTAGGAGTTGAGCCAAGATACGATTGGCCAGTAACGATGGGTAAAATGTGTCCTAAAGGAGTGACAGCCTATCAGACTGTTGATCATCCTGAAAGAATTACGAAACCATTAATAAAAAAGAACGGTGAAT
Organism: Evansella sp. AB-rgal1; assembly: GCF_041820985.1. Classification (NCBI taxonomy): domain Bacteria; kingdom Bacillati; phylum Bacillota; class Bacilli; order Caryophanales; family Bacillaceae; genus Evansella; species Evansella sp. AB-rgal1. The sequence continues at coordinate 162,011 of NZ_JBGUAU010000001.1, read as the reverse complement.
TTGTGGAGAGCAGTTGGACGGAGGCACTCGATCTAATTGAGAAGAACTTCAAAGGTTTACAAGAGAAATATGGTAAGGATGCTCTCTCTGTTTTTGGTGGAGTTTCCATGACAAACGAAAAGTGTTACTTAGTTGGTAAATATGCACGAGTAGGATTAGGAACTAGATATGTAGATTATAATGGAAGGTTTTGTATGTCCTCTGCAGCAGGTGGATTTATGAAAACGCTAGGAGTTGACCGAGGCTCCACACTACCATGGCCAGAATTAGAACATACAGATTGCTTCTTTATGGCAGGTTCCAACACAGCTGAGTGTCATCCAACATCCATTCAATGGCTATGGAGAGCTCGTGACAAAGGTGCAAAAATGATTGTAGCAGACCCACGAGAAACACCGACGGCCAGAATTGCAGATGTTCACCTAGATTTAAAAGCGGGAACCGATTCTGCTCTAGCAAATGGAATGATGCACTTACTCATTAAAGAAGGCTACGTAGATCATGAGTACGTAGAAAAGCGTTGTAATAATTATGAAGAACTAAAGCAAGCAGTAGAAGAGTTTACACCAGAACATACATCAGAAATAACAGGCATTTCTATTGAAAAATTAGTGAAAGCTGCACACATTTTTGGGAGATCTCCAAGATCAGTTGTCATGTTTGCGCGTGGTGTAGAACAACAATCGAAGGGCGTAGATAACGTATGCCTTTACACCTCCATGGCACTTCTTAGAGGACAAATTGGGAAATTTGCATCAGGAGTTGCAACATTTACAGGTCAAGGAAATGGGCAAGGTGGTCGTGAACACGGTCAGAAAGCAGATGCACTTCCTGGGTACCGTAAAATTGACAATCCAGAGCATGTTGAATATGTTTCAAACGTGTGGGGAATTGATCCTTCCGAAATGCCAAAGGCTGGAGTTTCAGCGTATGAGATGTTTGATGAAATTCAAGCAGGAAGAATACGTGCAATGCATGTTATATGTAGTAACCCAGCTGTATCTGCACCAAATAACCACTATATCTGGGATGGGTTCAAAAAATTAGACTTTATGGTAGTAAGTGATTTCTTTCTTTCAGAAACTGCAGAGTTTGCAGACGTTGTTTTACCAGCAACTACTTGGGCTGAGGATGAAGGAACAACAACGAATCTTGAAGGTCGTGTTATCCGAATTCGTAAAGTAAAAGACCCAATTGGAGAATCAAAAACAGATTGGGAAATTATGAAGCTCATTGCAGAGCGTATGGGAAAAGGAAAATACTTTAACTACAATGACGTTCCAGAAATTTTTGAAGAATTCCGCTTAGCTTCCAAAGGTGGAAAGGCAGATTATTACGGAATTACGTACGATCGGATTGAAAAAGAAGATGGGGTATTCTGGCCTTGTCCATCAGAAGATCATCCTGGTACACCAACGATGTTCAAAGAAAGTTTTGGAACACCAGATGGGAAAGCAAACTTAGCTGCGGTTCAATGGCAAGAGCCAGATGAAACCCCAACGAAAGAATTTCCACACACATTAACGACTGGGCGAGTTGTTTTCCATTACTTATCAGGAACACAAACAAGACGAACACAGTTCTTAATGGAAAAATGTCCAGAGCCGTACGTGGAAATGCATCCAGCTCTTGCTTCTCAGTATTCCATTCAAGACGGGGAAGAAGTGTACTTGGAGACAAGACGAGGATCTATGACAGTAAAAGCACGAATTACAAAAGCAATTCGAGAAGATACTGTGTTTATTCCATATCACTGGGGCAAAGAGCTTTCCGTAAATAAATTAACGAATCCAGCTCTTGACCCAACATCAAGAATGCCAGAATTTAAAGTATGTGCCGTGAAGCTCAGAAAGGCATAAAAGGAGGACCAACCATGAAAAAAGTAATGTATTTAGAATTTGAACGATGTATCGGATGTCGGGCCTGCCAAGCTGCCTGTAGAGAGTGCGGTGGTCACGATGCAAAAGAACGTAACTATGTAGAATATATTGATTTCACAGAAAGCAGACAAACATTTCCAATGATGTGTATGCAGTGTAAAGATCCAGCATGTGCTCGTGTTTGTCCAGCGAATGCGATCCAAATTACAGACGATGGTGTTGTTTTATCAGCAATGGAAGAAAAATGTATCGGCTGTAGAAACTGTACGTTCGGATGTCCTTTTGGAATACCTAAATTCGATTTTGAAGAAAACAAGATGTACAAATGTGATATGTGTTATGACCGAACAAAGCATGATATTGCACCAATGTGTGCTTCTGTATGTCCTAGTGATGCGATTCGTTTCATCGATCATGAGGAAATGATGGAGCTACGACGTAAAAGAACGCAATTAAATTTAATTGAAGGGAAAAAACCTTCAGAGAATGATAAATGGCAGTATGTTCCGGAGTTCTTTGGGGTTTACACAGACTGATACTGATTAGTAAGTAGAAACGGCTGTTTTCGTAAGCTTATCCACTATGAAAGAGCTTGGTGAAGCAGAAGGTGTGACTGTTTTAGAAAACAGCCATTCGAGTTTTTACAGATAGAAAGAAAGGAGTGGCAATGATGACTTGTCCAAAAGATCGTAATATTAGAAAACAGTCAAAAGAGGATATGGTAAACCTCGTTGATAACATAGATCAAAAGGATGATTTAAAATACAACCGTCGTGCATTTTTAAAGAGTGCAGTAGGTGCATCCATGGCTTTAGGGCTTTCTACTGTTCCGTTTAGCGTACGTGCCATGATTGGATTAGCAGAACCTGATCATGATCGAGTAGAAATTGTGCAACTAGATCAATTACCAGAAGGGGAGTCTGTTACATTCTATTATCCTACGGAAAATGATCCAGCTCTTCTCATTCACACAGTAGAGGGGAAATTAGTAGCATATAACTCAGCTTGTACTCACTTAATGTGTCCAGTGTTTTATCAAAAAGAAAAGGATGTTCTTCTTTGCCCTTGCCATAAAGGATATTTCGATGTAAATGATGGGCACCCTATCGAAGGACCACCACAAAGGGAACTTCCACTTATTGAAATTGAAGTGGATAACGGAGTGGTATATGCCACAGGGAGGCAGTTTCGACATGGGTAAAAAAACGTGTTGGTCTATTATCGTGATAACGATTGCTGTCAATGTAATGATGCTTCAGTGGACAGTGGAAGCATATTTAGGAAGAGATAACGAGTTTGTCTTACTTTATTCAGGTATTGGAATTGCAATGGCGTTCATAGCCTTCTTAACATTTTTACAATGGAGAAAAGTAGAGTACGCTGCGGATTCACAACAACAGACGAAGGAAAGAAAGGCTGAACCTACTTCTTTTCCTATTGAAAAATGAAATAGGTTTAGATATGAACCCAACTTCTTTTAGTATAAACATGGAAAGATAGTTTGTATTATTTACTTACTGTTCTAGGAGGAACGAAAATGGCTAAAATAACAACGTGGGCTCCTGAAAACGAAGAGTTTTGGGAGTCAAAAGGTAAAAAAATTGCTAATAAAAACCTAATGATTTCAGTATTTGCACTTATTCTAGCATTTTGTGTTTGGCAATTATGGTCTGTAACTGCTGTTAGGCTCAATGACGTAGGCTTTGAATTCACTCAAAATCAGTTGTTTACATTGGCTGCTTTACCTGGGTTAACAGGTGCCACAATGCGATTAATCTATGTTTTTTTACCATCGCTACTTGGTGGAAAAAAGACAACTTTGTTAACTACAGGTGTTTTACTTATTCCTGCCATTGGTATTGGAATAGCTGTTCAAAATCCAGAAACGAGCTTTCTAATGATGGCTATTTTAGCAGCGTTGTGTGGTTTAGGGGGAGGGAATTTAGCTTCCTCAACAGGAACATTAAGTCCTTATTTTCCAAAAGCAAAAAAAGGAACAGCCAATGGAATTAACGTTGGTATAGGAAACCTAGGGGTATCTGTTGTACAGCTTGTTGCACCTTTAATCATTGGTGTAGGCTTTATTGGAGCTTATACAGGCGGAGCACAAATTATGGCTGATGGAACAGAACTTTACATTCAAAACGCTGCTTTCATCTGGGTTATACCTATCATTGCGTCATTCCTTATTACTTTATTCTTAATGGATGAAGTTCCAAGTATTAAGCCAAGTATATCTACTCAGTTACAAGTGTTGAAAATGAAACATATGTGGGTAATGACGTGGTTATATGTTATGTGTTTCGGTTCATTTATTGGTTTCGCGGCTGCGTTTCCACTCTTGATTCGCGCTGAATTTCCAGAAATAAATGTAATGAGTTTTGCATTCCTTGGGGCATTAGTAGGAGCTTCCATTCGCCCATTTGGTGGCTGGTTGTCCGATAAAGTGGGAAGTGGTGCGAAAGTAACATTTTGGACTATTATTGTAATGATTTTAGCTACTTTTTCTGTAATTGTCTTCTTAAATTTAGAGAATTTCTTCGGGTTCTTGGCTTCCTTCTTAGTGTTATTCGGATGTGCAGGTATCGCGAATGGTTCTACATTTAGAATGGTTCCATTTATTTTTGAAGAAAAACATGCTGTTCCAGTTTTAGGCTTAATCGCTGCTATTGCAGCATACGGTGCTTTCTTCATTCCGAAATTGTTTGGTTGGTCACTAGACACAACTGGGGATGCAGACTTAGCTCTATATTTATTCATTGGTTTTTATGTGATTAGTTTAGTAATATGTTGGTTCTTCTACACAAGAAAAAATGCAAATATAACTTGTTAAAAACATAGACAGAGACCTTAAACTAATAAGGTTTCTGTTATTTTATTTTATGACTTGGGAAAATGTTTATCCAAAAAAAGGTAACATTCAAGTGTTTTACATAATTTTAAGTAGCGTATTTACAAATTTTTGGTTTTTATCCAATGTTCTTTATGGTAAACGTCATGAAATAGTCAAATATTATCAGCTTATTACTATACGAATGGTGTTAATATGATACTAGAAGATAAACTTATGCAATGATAAGAGAAAGTAGGGTTTTCTTATGGAAAAAAAGCAACTAAAAATGAAAAGATTCTTTAATGAATTATCTGAAGAAAACCAAAGTTTATTACTTACGTATGGATTAGAAATTAAAGTGAAAAGCGGTACATTTCTTTTTTATGAAGGAGATTATCCAGAGCATGTTTACCTCGTTCGTTCTGGAAAAGTCCGTTTAAGCAAAATGACTGCAGATGGAAAAGAGTTTTCCGTACATTTAAAACAAAAAGACGAGCTAGTGGGAGAAGTTGGGCTCTTCAATGAAATGTCTATCAGTGTTACGGCAGAAGTAATTGATGACGCAACATTGGTTCGTTTTGATCGTCATACATTAGAATCTTTATTTCGTGAAAATGGTGAAATTGCAGTAGCTTTTATGAAATGGTTTGCTCGCCACACACAATCCACACAAGCAAAATTTCGTGATTTAATTTTATGTGGAAAAACAGGTGCTTTTTATTCGACACTCATTCGATTTAGTAACTCTTATGGTGAAACACAAGGAGACTCTATTTTAATTAATGTTCAACTAACAAACCAGGACATTGCTAACTATATTGGCACAACTCGTGAAAGTGTAAATAGGATGTTGAATGACCTCAAAAAAACCAATGTGCTAACAATGGAAGACGGTTACATTCTTATCCATAATATAAAGTTCTTGAAAGATTATTTGCACTGCGGAGAATGCCCAGTGGAGATATGTACGATTTGAAATGATAATGTTATATACTCTAGAGCCTAGGTCTCTGGAGTATTTTTTTTGTGAGGATATGTGGTCTATAAATTAGTAATGAGAATTGATGCTTTTTATACTAAATTAAGAGAGAATGTTTATTCTATGTAATGTTGAATTCCCGGAAGAGAGTTTGGATGCGCCGAACGGGAATCGAAAGAGAAGTTCAATTCCCGAAGGAGCGAGTGGATGCGCCGAACGGGAATCGAAAGAGAAGTTCAATTCCCGAAGGAGCGAGTGGATGCGCCGAACGGGAATCGAAAGAGAAGTTCAATTCCCGAAGGAGCAAGTGGATGCGCCGAACGGGAATCGAAAGAGAAGTTCAATTCCCGAAGGAGCGAGTGGAAGAGCCGAACGGGAATCGAAAGAGAAGTTCAATTCCCGAAGGAGCGAGTGGAAGAGCCGAACGGGAATCGAAAGAGAAGTTCAATTCCCGAAGGAGCGAGTGGATGCGCCGAACAGGAATCGAAAGAGAAGTTCAATTCCGTAATTACCAATTACGTGTCATTAGACAAATATAATGTTTAAAATCAAATAACCTACAAATTTATTAAACTTATTTCAGACTTTTCTATATAGTGAGACTTATTCCCTTTCCTAATCTGAATGTAATTAGTGTTTAATACTCTCCATATAGTTTTCATTGAAATAACTCTACCACACCAGTCAAAAATTACTGGGGTTTCAACTCTTCTCTCTGGGAACAACAGCCTAAATTCCTTAACCATTCTAATTATCCCTTCATCAACAGACTCTTTATGTTTGCATGCGGAACAATAAAAAGTTCTCCCTCTAACTGTTTCAATGAGTAATAACCTGCAACACTTACATACCACCCCTTTCTTTAATAGTTCAAACTGATACGGTGTCGAAATATACTGATAAGGAGCCTCCTCTTTATGTAGAGCAATCATTTTATCTGCAAGCCAGCGGTGCTGTTGATTTAAAGTGGAAGGTACAGTGTTTAGTTTATCAATAAATTTATTTAACTGAGTGGGTAATATGATAGGTAAATCTTTGGAAGCTTGGAATAGGGTAAACTGAGGGTTTGGGAACAAGAGTAAAGATTTAACTTGGAGATTTAATTGGTAGTAATTGACCATTTGTCGTAATAAAGTATCGGCTCGATCAAGTTGATTTAAATGATTTGTCCGTGATTTTCCTGAGTCTAAGGAATACCATTTATCATCTTCAATATAATAGTCGCCTTCTAAGTTTTTTACTTCCAAATTGTATAAAATTTGTTGAGAAATAATAGAGTTGTCTAATTGAAATTTAGAACCATTCCATGTGAGGGAGAGACCTTTCAATGAGTAGTGATCGAAACTTAATTTTTCAAGGAGAGTATCAACGTATTGCTCGCCGGCAAGACCTTTCTTATCGTTCGCCAAAGTGTACTTGTCCTTTTGCGATAGTTCCATCCTAGCATCAAGATATTGGAGAAGAAGGAGTTTCTTTGGGATTTCACGGGGTTTGAGTATCATATTTGGTTTTTCCTTTCATCGGGGGATTTTTGGAGAGTATTGAATTAAACATAAAAGCATTTCTATGAATTGTCAAGAAAAATCGAATGTCCTAAGAAACGCCTAAAATTGATCTCAACACTCTCTCCCTAAAACCAAGCCTTAAATTACCCCAACTATCCTCAAGTTTTCACCCATAAAATATTGTTCACCAGTTGTTGAAATTACAGTACAAGTGATATAGGTATTTTCTTCGTCCACTCTTTCTTTTTTATAAGATAACAGTAAACCTCGACCTAGAAGTTCATCTCCATGATAGACTTCGACGTTCTGCCCTTCAAGGGAATGAAATTTCGCTTCTTCAATATATTCTTTCCATTGCTTAAAGCCATGATAGATATATACTTTTTGTCCGTATTCGTCATAGCCTAATAAAGCAGCTGTGTCGTCTACTTTCCCATTTACGTGAACCACAATTTCATGAATTAGGTTATGAATTTGAGAACACTCCTCCATAGACACATAATTTGGAAACGAAAGAACAACTTCGTTTAATGATTGATTTTCTTGTAAAACTAAAGAGTGACCTTGGCGAATGGATAATGGGAATTTATACTCTGAATTCAACGTAGAAAACCCCAGTTTTTTCAAAAACTCAGGTATTAATCTATTTTCATGATAAGTAATTTTCGTTTTTAACATATAAATCACCTCAACATTACTGTACCAAATATTCTACGGCTACGCTGTGTAAAAGTTCACACAAGTAAATAAAGCATGTGATTCCAATCACATACTTTTTATAGAGAAGAGTGTAAAATAAAGATATCATGCTAACTGAAAGTAGGAGATATCATGAAATGGTATATACCTAAGGAACATGGCGCATGGGCTATGCTAATCGTTCCTTATTGGATTGGCGCAACGATTAGCGGAGTTCAATGGATCCATGTAATCTTCTTTCTTGGGATATTTTCAATATATTTTGCACAAGCACCATTATTAACCTATATACGTAACCCAAAACATAAAGATGTTTGGGCTTCGTTCGCTATATACGCAGTTATTGGGCTTAGTATTATGCTCCCAATAATGATAATGGAGCCTGCACTATTAGTCATTGGTATTTGTATTCTGCCACTGTTTTGTATTAATTTACTTTTTGCAAAGTTAAAAAAAGAAAGGTTGTTTATAAACGACCTTGTAGCAATTATTGCCTTATCTAGTTTGCTGTTGTTAGCTTACCGCTTAACAGAACCGTCCTTATCCTTAGAATCATTTACGTACGTCCTTATAACTATTTTATTTTATACAGGTAGCGTTTTTCATGTAAAGTCACTAATTCGTGAAAAAAATAATTCCTTATTTCAACGATGGTCCATTGTGTATCATATTGCAATTATTCCGTTATCCTTCGCTCTACAGTGGTATGGTGCAGCAATTACTTTTTCAATTAGCTTAGGAAAAACAATATTTGTTCCTACAAAATGTCTGCAACGGCCAATCCACATTGGAGTTGTTGAGGTCATCAATAGTGTTGTGTTTTTTATTATCATCGTTTCCGTGTATTTTACATGGTGATTTTTTCTTGATGAGCGATATTCTTAATTTAAACGTCGTAACAATAAGAGCAGTGTAAAGTGAGAAGGATATAAAATGTCTATATGTTATCTTTTCTTGAGAGGAAAAAAACGGAGTTGTTAAAGATATATTCGATTTTCGATGAACAGCTTACCCTTTTATTGAATATCATACGTTGAAGAAAGATTTCAATATTACTGGAGAGAGATGATCATGTCAATAAAAAAACGTTACATTATAATTGAAGAGAAAGAGTGCCACATCCACCTTCCAGTAAAACCAAATGGTTATGCAATTTTAATTTTAGGGGATCGAAATCACTTCGTAAATAAAGAAGAAAGTCTTTGGACACAACACCCTGCTAGGAAAATGTTAATGACATTTTTTTTAGAAAAAGGATATACCATTTTTTATGCTGAACAAGATGGGGCACATTGGGGAAATGATCAATTATTTAGTGTGTTGGAACGATTAGTTCATCATGTTAGGAAAACGGAAATAATTAATGAACACATTCATATTTTTGCAGAGGGTATGGGAGCTTTATTAGCACTTCGGTTTTTAAAAAATGCACACATGAACATACGATCAGCTGTACTATTTAATCCTTGTTTATATTTATCTGAGCAATATGAGTTAGAAAAGAAAAATAAATTTTACTATAGAAAATTTATAAAAGAAATTCGAAATGCTTATGGGATTGCGGAAAAAGAAGTAGAATCACTTTGTAAGAATCAAACAAATAGTATACAGAATATGGTGATTAGAAATCCAGTGAAAGTATTTCAAGCAATATATCAGGCACCATATCCTTCAGTTAACCATATTCAACTCTTTTCAAAAAAGAAAGAAGAGATTGAAAAAGAAGTTCTCACTACTTTCTTTGTTCCAGGCAAAACAATAGATCAATTTAAAAAACCGATTTGTAAGTTTTATGGAAGTTACGAAGGGAATTAGGTTAAGATAATATTAAAAATTTGTTACAAAATACTCATTTTAATAAATTTAGTGATATTATTAATCTAGTAAAAAGAATGAAAGAGGTGACAATATGTGAAAGCAGTAATTGGTGTAATCCTATTTACAGTTGTCACCTTATTTTGTTATGTAATTTTACATAGTTTTACGAATATAAATAGTATCATAGCAGTGATACTAGCAATTATTGCAGGTGCTTTATCAGAGATTTTTTACTATAGTCGAAAGAAGCGGTAAAGTTATATTTTTTTGATTTATCAACTCAAGAGGAGAGTGTCTTCTGAATGAATTATTGCCTTAAAATAGGTCTCATTCTAATTCTTTTACTATCTGGCTGTGTACAAGCAGAAGGAGTGGAGAGTAAAAAAATAGGATTAATCCTATCATCTCATTTTGATGATCAAGGGTGGAATAGTAAAGCATATCAAGCATTACTTTCCATTCAATCTAACTTAGGAGTAGAGGTATATGTAGAGGAAGATGTTAAAACAAAAGATCAAATAATTTTCACGTTAGAAAAGTATGATAATGAAGGTATTTCACTTGTTTTTGGACATAGTTCCTCTTACGGGGATACCTTTATGGAAATCAAGGAAGAATACCCGAATATTCACTTTGTTGTATTTAATGCAGAAGTGGAAGGAGATAATATCACCGGTCTTCATTTCGAAGGATATTCAATGGGGTATTTTGCAGGTATGCTAGCTAGTGAAATGACGGAAACGAACAAAGTAGGAATTATTGCTGCATTTCCCTTTCAGCCAGAAGTGATTGGATTTCAGGATGGAGCGAGCTTTCATAATCCTGATGTTGAAGTCACGATTGGTTACACGAATAGTTGGATAAACGAAGCAAAAGCAATTGAGTTTTTTGATGATATGAATGACAAAGGTGTAGATATTTTTTATCCAGCAGGAGATGGGTTCCATATAGCCATTGTAGAAAAAGTAAAAGGAAAAGGTAACTATGCTATTGGGTATGTAGGTGATCAAATCGATTTGGGTGAATCTACTATACTTACTAGTACGGTACAGCATGTGGAGAAACTTTACGAAAAAATAGCAAAATCCTTTATAGATCATTCATTGGAAAGTGGGAATATGTACTTCGACTTTTCTGAAGGTGTAATTTCTTTAGGAGAGTTTAGTAAGGAAGTACCCGAAGAAACACAGCAATGGATCAGACAAGCAATAGAGGATTATATACAACATGGTAAACTACCGCACGAATTAATTGATTAAAGAGTGGATCCGCTTAATAATAAAGTAATGGGTTTATTTGTGAGGTGCAAAACGGCAAAACACAGATAAATTTACATGCTAAATCACACATCTATTACAACGGAAATCACAGTATAATTCGCATATTAAAATGGCACGAAGAATATGTTTTTATTAAAAGGCAAGAAAAATATTTAAAGCGCTTTAATGTTACAAATTATAATATACAAAAGAAAAAGGATAGGTAAAGCAGTAATCACAACTGCCTTACCTATCCTTTTTTTGTATACAAATGACCTCATTTATCATGACAATGTAGAAATCTCTTGTTGTACTAATCTGCGTTAGTACAATAAAAAATTATAGTTTCTTTTCAAAAAGGATAATGGATAATTGTTTATTCACCATGACTTCTTTAATATTTTGAAACCCATTCTTATTATAAAAACTAACAGCTGGTGCATTTTTAGAACCTGTTGATACTTTTATCGTTTCTAACCTGAACTTATTTCCAATGAAATTTAATAGCAACTGTGCAATTCCTTTTCTGAAATGGTTTGGATGTACGATTAGCCTATGAATATCAACTTCATCGTCAATTACTTTTATAGAAATTGCTCCGCATAATTGTTTATTTTCATAATAACCAAAGAAAGTTTCATCGCAATGTTGCAAAGTATAAACTGTATCCTTTAATGGTGGTATTTCATATGAACCAATTATTTCTGCCTCTACCTTATATGATGGTATCTGAACATTTAAAAGATCCTCAGCGTTTTTTCTATTGCTAATATCAATTATTTTTATCATGGGAACCCTCACATCCAAATTATTGTCTTTTTCCACAAAACTACTCCATCAGCACAATAAGTGGGAACGTCCGTTAACCTAACGCTCTTTTAAAATTGAAGAGTTAAAATCCCAACGTTTATCTATAGTCGGAATAGTTTATAGACCTATTGTTGATTCCTCACTGGTTCTATTTTCATCATAGCTCCAAAGTATTGTGAAGCGGTAGTGAAAGAAATAAATGCACAAAGTTCACTAATTTCTTCCTCAGTCATGTATTCCCTCAAAATTTTAAAAGATGAATCTGATATTTCACCTTTTTGTTTTAGAAACACCTCAGTAAATGCAACCGCAATAGAAATTTTTTCGTCAAATTTATTAAGTTCAGGTTTACCTTTGGCTTTACAATATTCACAACCATTCTTTTGAGCTAACGTTCTCCTAACTTGCTCTTTCAATTCAGCAGAGAGTAAACCTTCTTTTTCTAATACATTTCCCAAATAGCACCACCCTTGCATTACTTCTAAGTTGTGTCCTAAAAGTCGTTGAAAGGATGTATCTCCAAAATTTGATTCTTTAATTCTTGCCATTTGAAATCCCCCTTTGTATATTTTATTATATAAAACAAAATACACAAATAACATTAAATGAATAACAAATAATTCACTTAAACATTAAATGATCAAACAAATAAAAGGGGGATACCTTTAAGAATGAAAATTGATGATATTGATAGAATGATATTAGATGAATTGCATAATAATAGTCGCCTATCTATGAGTGAGATTGGAAGGAGGGTAAATTTATCTTCTCCTTCTGTAACAGAACGTGTTAGGCAAATGGAGTCATACGGTATTATCAAGAAATACACTTTGGAAATTGATTACGACAAATTAGGTCTGCCTATTCAATGTATAATAGAGGCTACCGTTAAAAATGGTGATTACAAAAATTTTAAAAATTTTATTCAAATGCTCCCAAACGTACAGTTCTGTTATCGCATAGCAGGTAATGCGTGTTATATGCTTAAAATGCACTTTGATACCTTTTCAAAGGCGGAGCAATTCATAGAAGAGGTAAACCCCTACGCACAAACAGTCACACATTTTATTTTCTCACAAGTATCAACAGAGCCAAAAATAAAAGGAACAGGCTCCTTTATGTAATAACTTTCATGAATTGGCACATCAGCTTGGTAACAAGCTTCCATAAAGATAGTAGCATTATATAAAAATATAGGGAGCTTGTTCCACTAAACTTTCACAAGAATAAATGTATCTCGGCATTGCCTTATTACAAACGCTTCGGATGACAGTCCTTGTTTCAAAGTTTCCTGCTTCCCAAGTTCTATACAACGACATTCTCACCTTATCTAGTTTTTCATCCATGCGGCATAAGTTAGCATACCTTTTCCATTGGAATGGCTCTAGCCTTCCTTCTGCCGAATCCACCTGTGCTTCGAACCCAATGAACTGTCATTCATGACGCACGCAGGAGTGTTGATGGGATTGTTTCAGGAAACATGGTTCCATCATTCCAATCCTCCGTTGTAAAGTTAAAGTTTATCTTGTAAACTTCCTGTTTTTCACGCTAGAAAGCGCTTATAACAGAACTTGTCGCGCGCTTCCGTTTGTTGAAGGAGATAACGTCCGTTCCAATCATTAATAATCTTAGTTTACCTCTAGTTTTTCAAGTCTAGTGGGTTGATAATAATTACTTTTTGAAGATTTTAAATTCAATGTACATAATATCACAGATATTAACAACATAACCAAAGATCCAGTAATAACCGCAAATTGAATTGAAATAACTTGTGCCAAAAGCGCTATAATACCAGTCGATATTATAATAAGTGTTGCTTCGACTAATCCATATAAACTACCAATTCTCCCCATAACATCAACAGGAATATTGTTCTGATAAAAAGTAAGAAAACCTGTATTGGCAAAGGCAAGAGAAAAGGCAAGAATAAAAAAACCTAATGCAGCAATAAAAAACGAATTTGAAAATGAATAAATGATATAACCAACGGATACAAATGTGGAACCTAAACCAATCATAAATGAAATTGCAATCTTCTTAACAAAAAGTGTGTTAATAAACGCTCCAACAATGATACCTCCACCTGCAACGGTAACTAAGAAACCGTAGTCACTATCTGATAAACTAAGAACTTCTTTTGCAAAAACAGCTTCTAATGAATCAACAGCAGCAGTCATAACAATAACTGAGCTAAACAAAAAATAAACTAGCATGATATAAACGCTCTTCCTGCTGAAATTCATCACGATTTGAAAATCTTTCATCAATAACTGGATTGATAACTTCTCCTCATCCTTATTAATAGCTTGTGACTGTTTCTCTAAATTAGGCATAAGTAATGTGATTAAACCTGATAAAAATAATGCAATAGCATTAATTATAATACCAAGTTCAGGTGTACCAATTATGAAAAGCACTCCCGCTAGAGCAGGACCTAACAGAAAAGCTCCAGAATCAATTAAACTGATTAGAGAATTAAACCTCTTTCTTTGTTCGGAAGGAATTAATTTTGTAATATAAACCATCGATGTCGGGTTAAACATTGATGTTGCCATATTAATCAAAAAGACAATTATATACAATAATAATAAGGATGCATCTAGTAACCAAGGTACAAGAAATAAGCAGAGTGCTCTAAAAATATCAAGAAATATCATCACATTTCGTTTATTAAGTCTATCAACAATACTACCACACCAAAAATTAGTAAACATAGTTGCTAAAGGTATAAGAATATAAAGTACAGCTACGGCAAGAGGAGAACCCGTGATCTCGAATATCAATAAATTGAGTGCGATTAAATAAACCCACGCACCTAAATTTGATACTCCTATACCTAGTAATAAAATAGAAGGATATTTCCAGGATTCTACCAAGTGTTTCAAACTCATCAAACTCACTCCTAAATTCTATTTTTATTACTTTCTTTTTTTAACATATAAAAAAATCCCACCCCCAAGACAGAAAGATGTCTTGGGGGCGAGATTAAAAAATCGCGGTGCCACCCCAGTTTATTAATATGTCACCATATTAACCTTATCAGGTACGGCATTAATATTCTTATACCCTAGCTCTATAACGGGAGCTCCCGTTACACCATCCCCCTCATAAGGTTCCAATGTAGTGCTCAGAGGCTTGTTTCAATAAAAATTTTCTTACTCCTTTTCAGCTTTCGGAGCTCTCTGTAAAGAAACTTTTTAATTTACTCTTCTCATCATCGCATATGTAAATTATTTAATATTTTACATATTATAGCATCAACATTCATGATAGTACATATAGATATTATCATCATAGAACCAGTCGCAACCTTTTTCATTTTTTCTGCGTGCGGTGTGGTTTCAAGGAAGCTTATTCAAAGTCCTATGAGATGCAAAGCAGAGGTGAGACTTCGGACCTAGCATAGAAGACACCGTGAAGAATGAACGTATGTCGCACTTGTGGAAAGCGAATGGAATACAAACAAAGTTGTTAAACTAGATAGTTTAGGCAGCTTGATAACACGTATTATGCAGCCTAGACCGCAACAAACATAGTATCATTTGCATTTTCCCTTTCAAGAGGTCATGATAGAAGAGGATGAAGAAAGGAGGGAATGTAATGGCAGAACAAAATAAAGCAATACATAAAATGGCCCAGCGCGTGATGGATGGATATGAGGCAGTACATAACAAACAATATGATAAAGGAAAACAATTGCTAGAGCCTTTACTTAGTTTTCTTCATCAGGAGGAAAAACCAAATGTTACACTTTTATGTTATGTAGCTATATCTCAAATCGGATCGAAGGATATAGATAACTTCTTAAAGACATTTGAAGAACTTCAAAAACATGAGCCGAAAAACAATAAAGAAGCAGCACTTAAAGAAAGAGTAGAGAAAATGTTTGAGGAATTAATGGGGTCCTTATCAGATAATCTAGGCGAATAACTTTTTTATGTGTAGTAAGCCTAGTTCCCCCCCTTTTCCCTGACTGGACAGGTACACAGAGGTGAATGTCCTCATATAATGGTACAGAAGACCTGTCAGAGAAAAGGAGGTTGTATTCGTGTATTCACCGATGCATCAGCATGGATTTTATAGAAACCAACCTGGGCAATATAGAGACCACCATCATCACCATCCAGGTGGACATCAACGGTTCGGACCTGTTTTACCATTTATTGCAGGTTTAGCTGGTGGCGGATTGTTAGCTACTGTTTTTTCAGGACCAAATCATCCTGGACCAACAGCTCCACCACCATACTATGGGCCACCACCGAATTATGGACCAAACTATGGACCGAACTATGGACCAAGTTACGGACCACAACAAGGACCAAGTTATGGACCACAACTAGGACCAAGTTACGGACCGAGTTATGGACCACAGCACGGACCAGACTACGGTCCAGATTATGGACCAAATTACGGACCGAATTACGGTCCAAACTACGGACCGGACTATGCCCCAACCATTGGCGGGCACGGTCATAGATAACCGGAAAGATACTATTACGAAAAGTGAGAAATTCCGTCTTAAGATAGGGCGGAATTTTTTTTGTAACTATTATTCTCCACGGAAATCCAGTGGAAAGCAGAGTAAAGGCTCGGCAACTCCCCACAGCATAGAAGACACAGTGAAGCATGAACGGATGTCGAACATGTCCCCTTGGGTGAAAAGGAGTGGACTGAAGCGATGGAGTAATTCCCAACTAAGTTAGTAATACTAGATAAGTTTGACTAGCACTAACACACGTTTTTTCAGAGGTAGAACTTGGTGTAATATAATCCATTATAAATTGGGGGGAACCCTACTCAAACAAAAAAACTTAACATTGCATTTTCTTTAGTACTAGGTCATAATATTAAGTATAATGATGAACAGATTTATGGGGAAAACAAGGAGGAAAACGGTATGAACGCAGGGATTATTGGGATAGGTAAATTCGTACCTGATAACATTGTAACAAATGCTGACTTAGAAAAAAAGCTAGATACAAATGATGAGTGGATTCGCACAAGGACAGGAATTAGAGAGCGAAGAATCGCTCCTGATCATATAAATACCTCTCATATGTCTTATGAAGCTGCTGTAAAGGCATTGGAAGACGCTAATTTAACTGGGGAAGATTTAGATCTTATTCTTGTAGCTACGGTTACACCAGATCAGGCATTTCCTTCTGTCTCATCAATGCTTCAGCATCAATTGGGTGCTCATAAAGCTGCAGCAATGGATTTAAGCGCAGCTTGTGCGGGTTTTATATATGGAATGGTAACCGCGAAGCAATTCATAGAAACAGGTGCCTATAAAAATATTCTTATTATAGGCGCAGAAAAATTATCAAAAATAGTAGATTGGCAAGATAGAAATACAGCTGTACTCTTTGGGGATGGTGCCGGGGCTATCGTTATGGGGCAGGTTTCCGATGACCGTGGAATATTATCCTTTGAACTCGGAGCAGACGGCAGAGGTGGCGAACACATTCAACAGAAAGAATTTCTTCATATGAATGGCCGAGAAGTCTTCAAGTTCGCTGTTAGACAAATGGGAGAGTCGTCCATGAATGTCGTGGAAAAAGCAGGCTTAACGAAAGAAGATGTGGATTTCCTTATTCCACACCAAGCAAATATACGTATCATGGAATCGGCTCGTGAAAGACTAGATCTTCCAACAGAAAAAATGTCTAGAACTGTTGATTATTATGGAAATACTTCATCTGCCTCTATTCCATTATCTTTAATGTATGAGATAGAGCACGGTAAAATTAAGGACGGAGATTTATTAGTTTTAGTTGGGTTCGGAGCGGGTCTCGTATGGGGTGCAGTTACATTACGATGGGGTCGCTAAATAGTAGCAAACTAACTTATTTTTTTTACCGTATATAGATTTGAAAGGAGATCGTTTAACATGGAAAAACGTAGAGTAGTAGTAACAGGTATAGGTGCGGTAACGCCTCTTGCTAATGATGCAAACAAAACATGGGAGCGTCTTATAAATGGTGAATCAGGAATAGATACATTATCTAAATATGAAGAAGCTCAGTTTCCAACTACTGTTGCAGCAGAAGCAAAGGAATTTGATCCAAGTAAATTTATGGACCCGAGAGATGCAAGAAAAATGGATCGGTTCACTCAATTTGCAGTTGCCAGTGCACTAATGGCAGTTAAAGATGCTAACTTAACTATTGACGATGAAAATTCCCATCGAGTAGGTGTATGGATTGGTTCTGGAATTGGAGGAATGGAAACATTCACGCAACAATTCCGTAATTTTGAAAAGCGCGGGCATAAACGAGTAAGCCCATTTTTCGTACCAATGATGATCCCAGATATGGCTACAGGACAAGTATCGATCACATTAGGGGCAAGAGGGGTAAACTCTTGTACTGTTACAGCTTGTGCATCAGGGGCAAATTCTATTGGTGATGCGTTTAAGGTTATCCAACGTGGTGACGCAGATGTCATGGTGACTGGCGGCGCCGAAGCTCCTATAACAGAGATGGCTTTAGCAGGATTCAGTTCAGCGAAAGCAATGTCTACAAATCACGATCCTAAAACAGCAAGCCGACCTTTTGATAAAAATCGAGACGGTTTTGTTATGGGAGAAGGGGCAGGTATCTTAATACTAGAATCACTGGAATCAGCTCAAGCACGCGGTGCTCATATATATGCAGAAATTTGTGGGTATGGAGCAACAGGTGATGCATACCATATTACAGCACCAGCACCTGAAGGAGAAGGTGCTACTAGAGCAATGAAAGAAGCACTTAAGGATGCAAATATGAACCCTGAGGACATTCAGTATATTAATGCACATGGTACAAGCACAGAATATAATGATAAATATGAAACAGCGGCTGCTAAAGCAGTTTTTGGAGAGCATGCATACAAATTAGCTATGAGCTCTACTAAATCAATGACAGGTCATTTACTAGGAGCAGCTGGTGCAGTAGAAGCAATTTTTTCTGTTAAGGCGATTCAAGAAGGGGTTATACCTCCGACTATGAATTATGAGACACCAGATCCTGAATGTGACTTGGATTACGTACCGAATAAAGCGCGTCATCAAGAAGTAAATGCTGTTATGAGTACATCTTTAGGTTTCGGTGGTCATAACGTGGCATTAGTTTTTAAGAAATATCAATAATAACTTAAATTGCCTATTGTTTACAAAATAGGAGTCCTTCAAAAAAAGAGGGTGTGTCTATGGTCACGATAATGATCTAGACACACCCTATATTTTTATTATTCAATAAGTTCTTCGTCCATTTTCAGAAATTCATGTAAAGTTTTTAGATTAGTATCCCAATGTAATTCTAGTACAGCACCTGCATGATCATACGTTTGATCATAATATTCACCTTGTAAAGGAATAGTTAGCATATCTATTTTATCTACCGGATTTAAGAATAAGTCTCTAGCGTAGGAAAGCATTTTTGATGTTTCCACATTTGTATGAAAATATGGTTCGATGGAACCTAGTAGTTGTGGAATTCGAGTTACTCCAGAGACACTTAATAACTCGTTTTTCAATATATTAAGCACTTCTTGCTGGCGAGCAACCCTCCCAAAATCATTCTGATAATCACTTCGAAAACGTACATACTTTAAAGCAGCATCTCCATCTAGTGTTTGAATTCCTGGTTGAAAATCAATAACGAGAGGACCATCTCGATAGTACATTCTTCGTGGTATATCTACTTCTATCCCATCAGGTGCCACTGTATCAACAATTCTCTCAAATCCATCGAAATTTACTTGAGCATAATAATGTAGGTTAATACCAAAATTTTCTTTAATTGTCTGTCTCAAAAGCTCTAATCCTCCATAAGCGAAGGCAGAGTTAAGTTTGTTGTCTCTGTAGCCAGGGATGGAAACATACATATCTCTCATTAATGATACGAGTTTTGCTTCCCCGTCTTTAGGTCGATATTGTGCGATCATAATGGTATCTGTTCTTGCTACTTGATCGTCATCATCTAATCCCACTAGTAAAACGTTAATAAAATCGGAAACTTCCTCGGAAGAAGATGGGGCATTAAATTCAATGCTTTCTCTATCAGAGACAGTTTTTCCACTCTCTTCAATCTGGCGTATTGATTCATTTCTTGCTTTTTGATAATCATTTTGGATCCAAGCGGCTGTTCCAACGCCGCCGAGAATAAATAATAGTAATATCAGGATTAGTACTTTCATTTTTAATGTTATAGTTGTTTTTTTCATAAGCCAGTCACCTCTAATACTAGTGATTATATCAGATATAGATTAATAATTTAACAGACAACTAATGCTTAGTAGTAAGTTTAGTCGATTTTTAATAAGTCTACCCTGAAAATACGGGTATCAGATTATCTAGTGATACTAATTTTGTTGGATGATATTCCATTCACTTCAGCCCACTCGCTGTCCTGTGGGGATCTGGCAAACCTCCTCGATCGCAAGCGCTCTGCGGGGTCTCGCCCCAGCTCTACTTCCCACTGGAGTCTCGGGGCTTACGTTCATTCCATATACAGTTGATGTTACTAATGCAACTAATAACGTATTTTCATACACCATGGGGGATATTTGATCTTCCCTATTAAAATAAGGTATGCGCACCTTTCTTATTAGCTTATATATTTAATTCGCTTCACTCTTCTTGCTTATGTATGTAGGGGATTTTATCCTATGAAGAAAGTCTTTATTAGAAAATCAGCCTTAAGACTTAGAAAGCAACAGTCTGCCGTCTGTTTATGTAAAGTGTGGAGAAATGTATGATTAAAGTACAATCATATGAAAAACTAATTGGCGAATAGAAAACGAAAGGCTAAAATGTAAGGGAGGGATTAATCCTTCTTTTACAAGAAAAGGAGTAGTTTATCAATGAAAAATTTTATCGGAATACTAATTTTAGCAACAGGAGTAATTTTTTTACTTTCAAATACTGGTGTTATCGATACTGATGCAGCGAGTATTTTCTCTACATTTTGGCCAATTCTAATTATTTTAATAGGAATAAAAGTATTCTTTGAGGGTCTTATTTACTTTTTTCATGGACTTCGTAGAAGTAAGTTTCATGTAGGAAAAGCATTTTGGGGTGCATTAATTCTTGCAATGGGTACAATTATTTTAGGTAATAATGCAGGATGGTTTATATTTAGTATTTCTGATCTTTGGAGTTGGACATGGCCACTTTTGGTCGTTTACATTGGGTTTAAAATTATCTTTGATCGGAACGTGGATATTGTCGTTGATTTTGACAGGGAAAAGAAGGAGGGGAGAAAAGAGGAAGGAAAAAAGTCTAAAAACAGTTATAAAAAAAATAAAGAGAATCGAGTAAAGCATAATACGTTTCTTGGTGAAATTTCATTAGGAAAACAACCGTTTGAATTAGATGGGGCAGATATATCACTTTCGATAGGAGACATAGATATAGATTTAACGAAGGCGATATTAAAAGAAGGTGAAAACTATCTAGACATTCGTGGTTGGATTGGCGATGTAGAAATATTAGTTCCACGGGATAT
This sequence comes from Evansella sp. AB-rgal1, assembly GCF_041820985.1. Taxonomy (NCBI): domain Bacteria; kingdom Bacillati; phylum Bacillota; class Bacilli; order Caryophanales; family Bacillaceae; genus Evansella; species Evansella sp. AB-rgal1. Next base: position 140,740 of record NZ_JBGUAU010000001.1, on the reverse strand, counting down.
GCCGATACAAGCTATTGTTAATGTAAAACTAGGTGAAGTAAAATTATTCGATGATCAATATTCAGGTACAGGCAAAAATGCGAGTTATACAAGTTCAAACTTTCATGATGCAGAGAAAAAGGTCATCCTTCATGTAAATCTAAACATTGGTGATGTGGAGGTATTGACCGTTGATTAAGAAGCTAATTGGTAAGAGATTGGAAGTTGAAAGAAAACGGAAGAAAGGGTTAAAGGGAATACTATGGGATTTATTAAGATTACAAGTAAAAGTTTCTATTTCAGCTTTACTTGTAACAATTCTCTTTCTTCTTATTTTTCAAACTCTTGTTCCTGACATATTTTTCTTTAATAGAGAAGTACCTTTAGGAACTATTTTTACTAATCCAACTCCATTCCTAAGTTTACTAACTATTTTTTTTATCGTTTTCTTGGGAACTGCTTGGATATTGACCTATGCTTATGGAACATCGCTTAAACGTAGTTTTACACATATAATTCACCAACTAAAGCAATTTCAAAGAGGCGCTAGTAGGAAACCAATAGAAATGAATCGAGACGATGAGTTAAGAAAATTAGCTGATGAATTTAATGATATAACGAAAGATGTGGAGCAACAAATTGTTTCTATGCGTAGAGTGTTAGATGAAAATGTTCAATTAATTTCTGAGGCGGAGCGTGCTGCGAGTTTAGAAGAGCGAAGAAAACTAGCAAGGGATTTGCACGATGCCGTGAGTCAGGAGTTATTTGCGGTGTCTATGTCACTTGGTGCTATGCCAAAATTATTAGATTCGAAGCCAGAGAAGGCAAAGCTTGTTTTCAAACAAACAGAAAAAATGGTTCATCATGCTCAACAAGAATTACGAGCGCTTATTATGCATCTACGTCCTGTTACATTAGAAGGAAAAGGATTGAAGCAAGCGATAAGTACAATATTTGACGAGTTAAAAAGGAAGCATCCTCATTTACATTTTCTTTGTGAGCTTTCAGACCTTCCCAACTTACCACCAGGAGTAGAAGAACAATTATTTCGTGTAATTCAAGAAGGGATTTCAAATGCGTTAAGGCATGGGAACCCTAACAAGGTTCAGATAGAATCTAGGTATTCAAAAGATCGTTTGCACCTTATTTTAGAGGATGATGGAGTTGGATTTGATATGGAGAAAATGGCTACTAAGCAAAATGTCAGCTACGGACTTCATTCAATGAAAGAAAGAATTGTTGAAATTGGAGGACATTTTTCCATCATCTCCTATCCAAATAAAGGAACAAAACTAGAATTTCGAATTCCAATTGTACGTGATAAAGACAGAGAAGGAGAGTGATCTATTATGAGTGAATCAATTAGATTACTAATAGTAGATGATCATGACATGGTCCGAATGGGCCTAGTAACGTTCTTGAGTATAGAGGATGATATTGAAATCGTTGGGGAAGCATCTAATGGTTTAGAAGCGGTTAAGAAGGCAAAAGAGCTTAAACCAGATGTCATTCTAATGGATTTACTTATGGACGGAATGAATGGAATTGAAGCAACAAAAAATATTGCTAGCGATGAAATAAAGATTATTGTTTTAACTAGTTATCTCGATGATGAAATGCTTTTTCCTGTAATGGAAGCAGGAGCATTTAGCTACTTATTAAAAACCTCTAGTGCAGATGAAATCGTAGACGCTATTAGGAAAGCGAAAAATGGAATGCCTACTTTCCAAGGACAAGTGACGCAAAAGATGTTTCAGCATATGCATACGAAACCAAAGCATCACGAGCTTACCAATCGGGAAAAAGAGGTGTTGGCTCTTATAGGAAATGGGAAATCAAACAAAGAAATTAGTGAAACACTATTTATTGGAATTAAAACAGTAAAAACACATGTTAGTCATATTTTAGCTAAATTAGAATTAGATGATCGTACACAAGCAGCTATTTACGCAAATAAAAACCATTTAACATAACATGTAAATGGTTTAAGAAATAGTACATATTTGGAGAGGGCATTTCCCACATTGGAGATGCTTTCTTAAGTATTCGATATTTTTAATTACGATATTCCCTTTATCTATTTCCACAATATTTTCTTTCTTTAAGTCATTAAACATTCGATTGATTGTCTCTCTACTAGTGCCGATAAAATAGGCTAGGTCTTGGTTCGTTAACTTTATTGAAATTCGAACCCCTTTAGGATGAGGTGTACCATATGAATTAGCGAAGCGAATGAGCATAGAATAGTAAGCTCCTGTTTTTCCATACAACAGTAAATCGGAGAACTTGGCTTGAGTTGATTGTGTATTTTTTGCAAAAAGTTTAATGAATGCGACCGCAATATCCCCATTTTGAGTGAACAATGCTTCTAGGTTTTTTCGATCAAAACGAATGAGAGTTGCTTCCGTAATTACTTCTGCAGTCATACTTAAACTCATCTCGTTAAACAAACTAAATTCCCCTACAATATCATCTTTTTGTTTTAGGTGAAGATAAAACTTTTTATTTTCGATTGTCATCTTACTTAAACGCACCTGACCTTGACGAAGGAGATAAATGTATTTCGCTTCTTCTCCCTCAAAAAAAAGAATGGATCCTTCTCTAACCGTAATTTTAGTTCCATGAAGTAATAGAATATGTTGGTCTTCTTTCGTTAACTGGTTAAGGAATGAGGAATTTTCATTTGAGGACTCTAGATTCTTCATATTTAGCCTCCTCACCTATTATTGGAGCAAACATATACTACGAGCATAGCATAGAAATAGAAACATAAATGTGATGAAAATCACTTTTAATAAAAAAGGAAAGGAGTCTGTCTTTATATGCCTATCATCCAAACGAGAGTATGGTTAAAGCATTTGTTTGAAGGCGTGTCTAATAGAGGGTTAAAAAAGATCCCTCCTTTTCAAAGGTTGATGAGTCATTATCCTAAGTGGGAAAAAGAGGAATGGTTGCCTTTTTTATATCAACAAGGAATGCTTCCAATAATCACATCTACAAAGGATGAATGGGATTCATGGCAAAAGAATTATCCGAGTAAAGGACTAGTATCATTTTACGAAAAAATAAAAACAGATTTTCAAGGTCCTGATGTGGATGTATTTATATTTCCCATTAACTCTCATAATGAGAATCTAGAAAAAGTGTTAAAGGGGAAAAACGGAATTTCTTTTCCTGATTTTATCTTATTATTTTTTCATGAAGATGTAAGTTTGTCCAACCGAAAGGCGCTACTTTTACATGAATATCATCATGCATGTAGACTATATTATCAAAAAAACGATGAAAAGAGTGTTACTTTACTAGAATCTATGTTGATGGAAGGGTTGGCGGAATGGGAAGTAAAAAGAAATCTAGGTGAAAGATATGTGACACCATGGATGACAATCTATAAAAAAGATTTTATTTTAACATGGTGGAAAAGAACATTGAAGGAAAGAATGGATGTAAGAGGTAGAAAAAATCATCTCCCATATCTGTTTGGTGGTATTCAGGGATTCCCGAAATGGCTTGGGTATGCAACTGGGTATGAAATTGTTTCTTCCTATATGGAAAAGTTTCCAAACAAAACAACGATTGAGTTATTAAAAATACCAGCAAAGGATATTTACCTTAATTCAAAGTTTTATGAACAAATAGATGGTAAGAAAAACTAGAACAAAGTAATAGAATTTGTTCTTTTTTCTTATCTACCTTTCATAGTATAAAAAAAAACGGGATTTTACTTCCAATTTGCTCTTTCATTTATGTTGTCGATGTTTCTTTTTCAATCGAGAGGAGGAAGGGGGAAAAATAGTCGTGACAAGGTTTATTTTATTGTTTATTGGTTTTGGACTTGCTGTTGTTGGTGGAGTGAGTATCGTCGCCTATTTAAACCTTCTTACTGTTGGTTTTACGATAAAAGAATATGGATTATTTTTGCTTGGTAGACTTGAGTTTTATATATTTTTGACAGGTCTGTTTTTAGTGTGGGGAATGATATATTTACCCTTTCATAAGAAATAATGGAAAAAGAATGCAAAAGACTGGAATAAACTAGTTTTCACCTGCCCATACTGTACATAAGAAAATCAATCGTGTAAGGGGGTTTTTATCAATGCTCCATATGCGGGATGTATGGGTAAATTGGTTTGAAGGTGAAGAAAACGGATACAACGTTTGTGAGTTTTATGAATGGAGAAAAGAAGATCGAATTGAACTATTAGATCAGGTAGCTGTTATTAAAATGAGAGAAAATTTGTTTGATTATATTGAAAATACGTTGCAAGAGTTACCTGAAGAGTTGTTAGCTGATGTTTATCGACAGAGTTTTGTCCGTCGTAAAAGTCAGCGCATTGAACTAGAATATTGTTTTTTAGCAACGGACGGAAGGAGATCCTTAGTAGTAGATACTATTGGATATCATACACCTGTTAGAAAAAGTAGGTTAGTACCACGTCAGGAAGAACAATTGCTAAACCTTGTTGAATCAGAGCATATAAGAGAATATTATATGGATTATTTAGATTGTGAAAAGCAGTACCATATATTATCTCCTGAGCCATCACTAATGAATGGATTGATTCGAAAAGAGCGTCAGTTAAAGCAGTTATTGTTTATGGCTATGGACCAACTACATCATGATGCTGATGTGGCAGAAATTCGCTATTGGTACACAGAATGGGCGCCAGATAAGTATGCGCAAATTCAAGCAATGGACAGTGAAGAAGCCTGGGTAAGTCTATTTAATGAAATTAAATTTGGATGGACTAAAAAACATGAAGATTATTGCTTTACGATGATAAAAGGACAACCTTTCTTTGAAAAGTTGTGGGAGTTACATCATGGTGAAGCAGAAAAGAAAAATGTAAGATAGGTAACAACTTACATAAATAAATTACAAAGTTAGCCTAACTTATGCATCTTCTATTACTACCTAGAGGGTGTATAAGTTTTTTCCTGTCTTGATATATATATCCAACAAGTTGGGAAACTATAGTTCCCCAACTTGTTAGTACATAGAGAAATTATCTCTTTCTTCCTAAGCCTAATGCTTTTTCAGCTTTGCGCAACATTTTTGTTGCAGCTTTATTTGCTTTTTCAGCACCAAGATCTAAAATTTCATCTAATTCTTCTGAAGAAATGAGTTGGTGATATCGTTCTTGAATTGGTTTAAGAGTAGAAACAACAGCCTCTGCCACACCAGCTTTAAAATCTCCATACCCTTTTCCTGCATATTTTTCCACAAGTTCTTCAATAGACTCTCCTGTACATAGTGAGTGAATCGTTAAAAGGTTGGATACCCCAGGTTTGTTTTCTTTATCATATCGAACTTCATTATCTGAATCAGTAACTGCACTCTTTATTTTTTTAACTAGTTGTTTTTCATCATCGAGCATGGAGATATAGCTTTTTGGATTAGGGTTCGATTTACTCATTTTTTTCGTAGGTTCCGTAAGAGACATAATACGAGCTCCTACTTTTGGAATACGAACTTCTGGGATGGTAAAAATATCATTGTATTTTTTATTAAAACGTTCGGCTAAATCCCTCGTTAATTCTAAATGCTGTTTTTGATCCTCACCAACAGGTACGATATCAGTTTTATATAATAAAATATCAGCTGCCATTAATGGAGGATAGGTCAAAAGGGCAGAGGAAACTGCATCTTTTCCTTCAGATTTATCTTTAAACTGTGTCATTCGCTCTAATTCTCCAATATAACTAACACATTGCATGATCCAACCTAACTGAGCGTGTGCTGGCACTTCTGATTGGATGAACAATGTCGATTTATTAGGATCGATTCCCACTGCCAAATAAAGAGCTGCTAAGCTTCGAATATTATCTCGTAGCTTTTGTTTTTCTTGCGGAACCGTAATTGCATGTTGATCAACAATACAGAAATAGCAATGATTATCTTCTTGAAGTTCAACAAAGTGTTTCATAGCTCCTAGATAATTACCTAATGTTAATGTACCGCTCGGTTGAATTCCTGAAAAAATTGTTTTCATTTTTTTTTTTCCTACCCTTCATAGAATATAAAAAAGCCCACTCGTACCCTTAAATAGGGACGAATGGACCGTGTTACCACCCTGGTTATTTCAATAAAATGAAATCACTCAATTCCCTCGCCATATAGTATTGAATGGGAAGGGGTTTCAATGTAACGTTTGAAATACGTCGAAGCCTACTAAGTAATACGGTTCAGCTTGATGGCTCAAAAGCCCATTCCTAATCCATGCAATATCTGCTCCCAGCGTACGCAGACTCTCTGAAAATGCTTGTGGAAAAGTACTCTTCTTTATCATCGCCATGAATGTATAAATTTGACTCTTATTATACGATGTTTATTCCGTGGATGCAAATGTATTTATTATATTTTTATGTCTAGCCTGAAAATCCGAATATCAGACTATCTAGTAATACTAACTTTGATGGTTTGTATTCCATTCGCTCAAGCGCCTGCTCGCGTTCCTGTGGGAAGTTGCCGATCCTTCCTCAAGCGCAAGCGCTCTGCGGGGTCTTGCCCCTGCTCTGCGTCCCACTAGTCTCGCTGGCTTAAGATCATTCCATATATAGTTGATGTTACTAAAATTTCTAATTACGTATTTTCATTCTACATGGTGCAATTTTCACTTTCATGGAGGATTGAAAATTAACTCTATTATTAAAATTAAAAATCAAAAGCAATGTTAAACAGCACAAAAAAAATAAGAGGGTCATAAGTAAACATTGTCGTCATGGATTGCCTAACTTGTACATACGATGTTGTAGAAGGGGGTGTTCATCATGGTAAGTAGACATAGATTACAAGCAGGCTTACTTTGTTTTATCTTATTTATCGCAGGAGCCTTTTATATAAAGTCAAATCATGAGTTTGCCATTTCACAACGAGCGATGACAGAGGTTTCTGAGGGAGTGGAGCAAGGTGAAAAGGCTATTTCATTTTCTCTACAATCAACGGAAGGAGAAGAAGTATCACTAGATGATTTTGATGGTGAAAAAGTATTCATGTTCTTTTTTACAACTTGGTGCCAGGTCTGCTCCGAACAATGGGAGCAACTAGAGATTGCACAAAAAGAAGGTTTTATTGATAATATTAATATAATTGCTGTAAACCTATCGAAAGAAGAGAGGAAGAAATCAGATGTAGGGGAATATGTAAAATACATTATGTTAGAAAATGCTAATGTTCTATTGGATGGTGCAGGACATGTTCAAGACTTATACCATGTTTTTGGTATTCCTACAGGTCTGTTGATAAATGAAGCAGGTGTTATTGAAAAAAGATTTCATAACCTAGTGTCAGTGGAAGATATTGTAAATGATAACTTCTTTAAGTAATAAGTAATTGTATCTTTTAACTAAACAAACTCTACATACAGTCGATTAGTAATATGAGAGACCTTCGCAATTGTATTGCGAAGGCCTTTGTATTATAGAGTAAAAATGAAATAGCTTGATAAAAAATATACTACTACTAGTAGTGCAGAAGGGATTGTATACCCCTGCTTAGAGCTAACTTTCATTTGCCAAACGATGATACCAACAAGAACGATAATATATAAAACAAGAACAGCTCCTGCTGTTACTGCTGATACTGGGTTTGTAGCAGAAAGAATACTTCCGTTTCTATATAGAATGTCTACTAACACGATAATCATCATATTAAAAATATTACTACCTAGAATATTTCCAACTGCAAGATTAAAATTTCGAAGCTGAATAGCAACAATGACGGTAACTAACTCAGGAAGAGAAGTTGCGCCAGCTATTAGGAAACTGCCGATAAAACTAGAGCTTATTCCTGTGGAAGCTGCTATAGCATCACCAGAAATGGTTAATAAGGAACCGGAGATAAAGATTATGAACGCAGCGATACCAAACCCAAATTTTGCTCTTCGCAATGAAATTGCTCCGGTATGATGCATTTCTTTTATGTCTTCTATCTCAGCAGTAGCTGCGGTTACTTCTTCCACACTTGTTGTTTGAGATGATATGAATTTCATCCCTGCAATATAAAAGATAACCAAAAGATAGGATTCGATTCCTATTCCTAATATTGTTATTCCAGAGGGAAGTAAAATAGTAACAAATACAAGACCAGATAACCCAATACCAAGAAGACCGGTATATAAGTGGTCTTTATTAATTTGTGTCATCATTTTCTTTTTGCGGTACAGGAGATCGACGACAGCTAAAATTAGTAGATTAAACAAATTACTTCCTAGAACGTTTCCTATGGCTATGTCAGGGTTATTTACAAAAATAGCGGTGGCACTAGTTGTTACTTCTGGTAATGATGTTGCACCAGCAAGTAGTAAAGTACCAACCATTAAACCTCCTAAAGAGGTTCGTTCACTTAATACGTCTGCATAGGTAGATAGTTTTATAGCAGAAAATACAGTAATTATTGCTGCGAAAATAAATAAAAAATACATCATAGTCATCTTCTCCTTTATTATAGACACAAAAATAGACCTTTTTATGAAATGCACCTCAAATTATCCTGAGAAAACATTTCATAAAAAGGTCTTGCGTACTTTGTTATTTGCACAAAGCTTAATGAACCGAGCGAATTGTTCCCCGCCGAAGTGACGATTCATTAACCGTTGGTCGCTACTCCCCTTTTTAGAAAAGGTTTATTCTGTTATTAATACTAATCTATCATCTAATTATATATTTGGCAATGTAAAAAAATTACAATTTATTGTAATGATCTACCCTGGAAATATCACTACTGCCCACTTCCTTTCCCGTTGGGAGCACCGAGCCTCCTATAAGTACCACCTACGTAAGTAATGTTTTTTCGAGGGATAAGAATTTATAAAATTCTTATGAACTTAGAAAGGTGTCTAGTTCCAGGCGCCAGGACCTCGTGTCAAATAACCTGGCCGATTAAAAAGTAAAAAGCGCTTTTTACCGTCCAGAACATTTGCATTTCGGTCCTGAGTGGGCGCCTTGCGCTTTTGCTATTTGCCATTATGTATATTTTCACTTGAAGAAGGTCTGTGTGTGAACTTCAGCGTAATAATATGTAGTGAGTACGAAGAATTTTGTCTATAAATATAAATAAAAAACTCATAGGGGGTATAAAAGATTACCCATCTATGAGGCTGGTTGACCATTGCTCTGCATCATATTTAATTTATCTATCTTTCTATCTAACTCTTTTAATTGCTTAATGGCATTTTCGTCTGAGATTACTTTATAATGATGAGATCCGCCTGGTTCTTCATCAGCTTTATCAGCTAGTGCAACGACTTCTTGTAAGGGTTCTAACTTTAAATTTCCATCAGGTAAATAGGAGTCTGTATGCAGCAAAATAGCTAATGCAATTTTTTTTGCGTTTACTCTATCCTCGCCTAATCGAACTAATAGTTTATGTGCTCTTTCGGCTCCTTTTATGGCATGAATATCATTCTCTTGATATTGACTGTAATCCCAACTACCATTTTTGTACCACCTGAAATGTCCAATGTCATGTAAAAATGCAGCTTTTGCAGCTAAATCTGGGTTTACATTCCGATTTACAGCATATTCATAGGCAATTTTAGCAGTGGAAATAGCATGAGCAAGACCAGATCGTTTCACGTACTTTTGCGCAATAGGGTGATGAAAAATATCCAACAGAGTGACGCGTTCCATTTATATCTCCTCCCCTAAAATCTTAAAAATGTATATTGTTCAATATTATACTATTGATTTATTGTATAGTCAATATTTTTTGTGTGGAAAACTTATAGGATAAATGATAAGTTCCTGATTACTTTCGTGTTTTTCATAAAAGGTATTTCAAGTACAGACTTATAATAATTTCTTGTTTCTTATGGTTCCACATCATTTATTATGACGTTTTATCATATCATTTAAAAAAGATAAATTCAGGGAAAGCATTATAATGGAACATACTTTATTTAAAGGAGGAAGATAAATATAATATGCAATTTAATTAAAATTCATATTGGTGTTTGGTAAGTAACATTGTATAATTAGAACCAAGAACATCAAATTGGAAAGTGATTGGCTATATTTTATTTAAATGGACAAGATTATCAGTCCGTATCTCTATTACCAGCATAATTGTTAAGTAAAGAATGCAACTTAAGAAAAGACAGTAAGAGAAAAGGTTGTGAATAAAATTGGGGAAAATTAGAACGATTACAATTGCCATCTTTACAGTCTTCTTGTTAGGTGTTTCGCAGAGTTACGCTAATGCAGAAGATGGGGAGGAAGTATTACAAGCCAGTGTACACTTAGAAAAAATGGATCGTGTTATTGAAAAAACTTGGCCAGAAACAATAGCTCGATTTGTATTTGATTCAGGATATACTTTTCACTATCCAGATGCAGTTAGGGGTATATATGTAACAGGTCACACGGTAAATCATTCTCGATTTGGTGAATTATTAGAGTTGTTAGAAACAACTGCATTAAATTCCATGGTAATTGATATAAAGGATGACCATGGTCATCTCACATTCCGTCCAGATGAGGATTCGCCTTTTTATGATATATCTCAGAACTGGATACGTGACCCAGAAGAAATGATGCGTACTTTAGAAGAAAAAGAAATTTATCCAATTGCTCGAATTGTTGTATTTAAAGATTCCGTTTTAGCAAAAGAACGTCCAGATTTATCCTTCAAAGAAAATGGTCAAGTTTGGGTGAATCGTCGAGGAGAAGCGTTTGTTAATCCATTCTTAGAAGAAGTGTGGGAATATAACATCGCTATTGCTGAAAAAGCAGCTCAAATGGGATTCAGAGAGATTCAATTCGACTATGTTCGTTTTCCAGAGGGCTTTGAACGTAGAGATGAAATTTTGGACTACCAAGTTGGAAACTATACAGATGGAGACGATAATGTTAAAAAGCGTGTAGATGCAGTAACTGACTTCGTTGCACATGCCAGAGAAAAATTAGAGCCATATAACGTGGATGTTTCTGTAGACATATTTGGATATGCAGCAACAATTTCTGAAGCACCAGGCATTGGACAGAACTTTTCTCGTATTTCAGAAAACGTAGATGTAATTTCTTCGATGATTTACCCAAGTCATTGGACACCTTATTTTGGAATCGATAAGCCTGACCTATACCCATATGAGTTAGTCACTGAATATGCAAAAGTAGAAAATGAAGTTTTAGGTGCATTAGAAACTCCTCCAACATCACGACCGTGGATTCAAGATTTTACAGCTTCCTACTTAGGTACAGGGAATTATATACCTTACGGTGTTAATGAAGTAGAAGCACAAATTCGCGCTTTATATGAAAATGATATTCATGAATTTCTTCTTTGGAATGCAGGAAATCGATATACTCGTGGTGTAGATTATCTAAACCCTTAAAGTATTGAAAACGATCAGATTAGTTCTGGTCGTTTTTAGGTATTGCAAAGAACCCTGTTATGAGAAGGGTATTTTTTTCGGCTGAAAAATAAAGGATTAATTAGGTTAGTGAAGAAATTGTAAGGTAGGAAGTTAAATCCGTCACTCTTAACGACTCATCAAATGAAAATTAAGGATAAACAGGCAGGAAGCTTATTTATCAATTTTAGTTAATAGCATATAATATATGTAAGAACCAAATAAATAATGCTTAAAGGTGAACATTTAATGGAGGTTCAACATTCATGAATTGGTATGAAAAATTGAATCAATATTTTCCTATTGAAGAAATGAAATCAAAAGAGCATATAGAGCTTTTGTTAAAAGAAAAACAAGAATATAAAAAAGACGAAGGGCCAAATCACGTCTTGATGTATATTGAGATGGATGATTTCGTTTTTATTGATTACCTGTTTGTTTCTAAAGCTGCGCGAGGACAAGGCTTAGGGAAAAAACTAATTGATAATCTTAAAAGTAAAGGAAAGCCTATAATTTTAGAGGTAGAACCAGTTGATTATGATGATACAGATACAGAAAAGCGTCAAAGGTTTTACGAAAGAGAAGGATTTAAACACGCAAGGTCAATTGGGTACCGCAGGCGCTCATTAGAGACTGGTAAAATAAATGAAATGGAAATACTTTATTGGTCACCATTTGATGAAGCAGAAGAAAGTATTTATGAAAAAATGCGTCATACGTATGAAACAATTCATACGTACAAAGATGTTCAATTGTACGGTGAACCATATGAACCGGCGGAACAAGTGCTTACCTTTGATGAAGAAAAAGCACCTTCCCTATAAAAATTTTTTCAACGCACAGAAAGGAGTGTGTGCAATGAAAGGAAGTAAGAAAAGAAAAAAACTTAAAAAGGATTTGTGGAAGGATTTATTGAAACGAAAATGGGATGAAGTAAACAAAGTACCGAAACGTGGCCCAGTCTCAAATTGGAAAACAATTGCGTAAAAAAAGGTGTGTTAAAACAATCATACAGTAGATGTTTTAACACACCATTACATTATACATACAGTACATCGTAAAATTAGCTTAATGATAATTGGTTGGTCTAAATGAAAATAGTTATTTGTTAAATAAGTGAAACCTTTTTTCTACCTAATCGTATATAAGGTACTAAATAGCAAAAAAAAGTAGTGAAAACATAAAAAAATTAGGTTTTATCTGTTTAGATTTGGGGTATAAATACAAAGGATTATAAAATAGTTTGAGGTTTTTGTTACTATTTTATTTTGAAAATCATCTACTCAAATTATAATAATTATAGTATAATAGAAATTGTAACTAGAGAATAACATTTGATTTCACATATAACTTCTTATTAAATTTGATAATAAAGAGAAGGGAGAACGAAATACATGGTAACACTATTTACATCACCTAGCTGTACATCATGCCGAAAAGCAAAAGCTTGGCTACAAGATAACGATATTAATTTTGTAGAACGTAATATTTTTTCAGAACCACTTTCTGTTGATGAAGTGAAAGAGGTTGTTAGAATGACGGAGGATGGAACTGATGAAATTATCTCAACTCGTTCTAAAGTATTTCAAGACTTAGAGGTAGAACTTGATTCTATGCCACTTCAACAGCTATTCCAGCTCATAAGTGACCACCCTGGTCTTTTAAGACGACCTATTATAATGGATGAAAAGCGTATTCAAGTAGGCTATAACGAAGCAGAAATTCGTAGGTTCTTGCCGAGAAAAGTGCGCACATTTCAACTTCAGGAAGCTACGAGAAAGTTAGTTAACGAATAATAAAACATGCCTTCTACAGAATATAGTAGAGGGCATGTTTCTTTTCTTTCTTAATAGTATAGCCAAAATATTTATCAGATTCATTCATGAAAGAGTGAGTAAAACACGTTAGCTTCGATTTCTAAAAGTATGAAACCATTGTATTCCTTTAATATGATTATAAAGCCAACCACCAAATAACACGAATAATACTAGTAATATTGTAAAACTTGTTTTTGTGAGTCCAATATCGTTAATAAATTCCATGATCTTTACTTCATGTAACATCATGTTACTTGAAGTATAAACAAGGATACCTGCACCAATATAAATGATAAAAGAGTACTTATTCATTAAAAATAGAATAAGTTTACTTCCCCAAATGATTATTGGAACAGAAACAAGTAATCCGATTAGGACTAAAGCGGTGTTACCATTTGCTGCTCCAGCAACAGCTAAAACATTATCGAATCCCATTACAACATCAGCAATTACAATTGTTTTGATTGCATCACTAATCTTTCCTTCTCCGGATATATTGTGCTCGTCTTCTGTGACAGTTAATAATCGATATGCAATCCAGAGAAGAAGTATGCCACCAATAGACATTAGATAAGGAATTGCTAATAGTTGCACAGCAATGATAGTTAAAATACCTCTTGCGGCGATTGCTAGTAATATACCAGCTATAATAGCCTTATTCCTTAAATGTGGAGGTAGTTGTCTACAAGCGAGGGCGACGACAATAGCGTTGTCACCACCTAGAATAATATCAATTCCAATAATGGTAAAAAGAGAAATAAGAAATTCTGAGCTCAAAGGTTGATTCCTCCTTGGTATTACAATTAGAATAGAGTAAAGGTTATACTTTTTATGAAGACAAGGAATTTCCTTTCTTTGCTAGTGAACCTGTCCATTGCCTTACTCTAATAATATATATACAAGCCTTAGCCAATTAAGAACATCTTCCTGATTTATTGTCATATTTAACAGAAAGAAATTATAGTTATTAAAAATAGATTAACTATTTCTTTTCATGTAGCAATGCTTTAAAATGTAGATAAGTTTTATCTGAAGTTTACTTTTAAGAGATATGGGTAATAAATACTCATAAAAATATGTTCAAAGGAGGCCAAAAAGAACAGAGAAGATTGAACCAGTCATGCTTCCGCAATCAAATGATAGTATGGAAGCGTCAATTTTATGAATTGCTAGAAATCTGACTTTTTGACTTCCTAAGAAAGAGCTGTTGTTCTCAATTGAGACGAAACTCGCAAGAAAGGGTGAGAACATTATGGATATTGAAAGAATTAATGATACAACTGTAAAGTTTTATATTACGTACCACGACATGGAACGTCGCGGCTTTAATAAAGATGAAATTTGGTATAACCGTGACCGTGGCGAAGAGTTATTCTTTGAAATGATGAGCGAAGCAAATGATCAAGAGAATTTTGAATTAAATGGACCACTATGGGTACAAGTGCACGCGTTAGAAAAAGGCCTTGAAATCATTGTAACTCGTGGACAAATGAGTGATGGAAATGTGAAGTTGGAGATTCCTTTTGATGATGAAGAAAAGGATGAGATGCCAGTGGATGACAACATTGTAGATATGCTTGATAGTCAATTTGTTGGTAGCAAAGATACAGAGGTTGTTAAAGATCACTCTTTAAGTGTAGTAATAGGATTTAAAGACTTCGAGGATATTATTTCATTGAGTCATTCTTTCGATGAAGAGGTAGTTACGAGTCTCTATAGCTTTGAAGGAACTTATTATATATATGTGACATTGGATGAACAATATAGTGATGAAGAGCAGGATAATTTGTTAAGTCGTATGCTTGAATTTGGATATGAATCAGATGTAACCATTCACAGAATTTCAGAGTATGGGAAGCAAATTATTGAAAGTAATGTTTTAGATGAGATACGTTCTAACTTTTCTTAACAATAATCTTTAGATAAAAAACGCACTAGTTCAAATTGGAACATCGTGCGTTTTTTTATTATTATTATTCAGGGTATATAACACAAAAATATGAAAATAATTGACATGTATTATTATTAGGTTATATTGGTAATTAGAAGGGGAATCTTGCTCATACATAATACTCCATAAAGATAGAAAAGGAGAGTGTATATGCTAAAACGTTTACAGATTATTGTATTTCTTGCCATACTCATCATCATTTTATTCTTAACGAATGATTTTTGGGAAAATTGGTTTGTTGGTGTTATAAGTGCATTCTTTTCTTTATCTGCTTTTTTTATTGGAATTGTTATATTTTTGGAGAATAGAAACCCCTCAAAGACGCTTACTTGGCTAATTTTATTAGGTATGTTTCCTATTGTTGGTTTCTTTTTTTACTTAATGTTTGGTCAAAATAGAAGGAAACATAAATCATTTAAAGAAAAAGCAATAGTAGATGAACAAGCCTTTCATAGTATTGAAGGAAACCGTCCGTTAGATGAGTCAAAAGTACAAGAGATGTCGGATCATCAGCAAAAACTGTTTCGATTAGCCCATAAATTAGGAAATAACCCGATTTCTTTTCAGACAGAAACAAAAGTTTTAACAGATGGAAAAGAAACATTTACATATATAAAAGCGGCCTTAATAAAGGCAACAGATCATATACACATGGAATACTACATAGTCAGAGATGATCAACTAGGTAATGAGATAAAGGAAATATTAATTGAAAAAGCAAAAGAAGGGGTTGTTATTCGTTTTTTATATGACTCTGTGGGAAGCTGGAAACTTAGCAAGCAATATATCCAACAATTAAGGGATGCAGGAGTACAAATGGTTCCGTTTTCTCCTGTTAAAATTCCCTTATTTAATCATAGAATTAACTATCGAAATCATAGGAAGATCATAGTAGTGGATACGAAATATGCATTTATAGGCGGCCTTAATATTGGAGATGAGTATCTAGGGAAAAATAGATATTTTGGTCACTGGCGTGATACCCATCTTTTTGTTCAAGGAGAGGCTATTCGAAGTCTCCAATTATTTTTTTTGCGAGATTGGTATTATGCAACATCAGAAACATTCTTAAAGCAAAGCTATTTATCTCCCAATCTACTGCCAAAATCGTTTGATGATGGTGGTGTTCAAATGATTGCTAGTGGTCCTGATACTCGTTGGGAAATCATTAAGAAGTTATTCTTTACGATGATAACATCATCAAAAAAATCGATCTGGATAGCTTCTCCCTATTTTATTCCTGATGATGATATCTTAAGTGCATTAAAAATAGCTTCACTAAGTGGTGTTGATGTTCGATTGTTAGTTCCAAGTCGACCTGACAAACGAATTGTGTTCTATGCATCGAGATCCTATTTTCCAGAACTATTAGATGCAGGAGTCAAAATTTATGAATATCACCGTGGCTTTATGCATAGTAAAATCATCATTGTAGATCACGAGATTGCATCTATAGGTACAGCGAATATGGATATGAGAAGTTTTCATTTGAATTTTGAAGCAAATGCGTTCCTGTATCAAACAAGAAGTGTGGAGAAGCTGGTAAGTGATTTTATTTTTGATATGGAGCATTCTACCATCATACGACCTGATGTTTTTAAGAAGCGATCCTTCACACATAAATTAATCGAGTCAACCTCTCGCTTATTGTCCCCTCTCTTATAAAGAAATGGTTGTAGTCACCGAACTCTTTTTGAAAGCTCGTTATGAATGAAGTTTCTCATAGCGAGCATGCGGCGACGAGTGCAGCCATCACTATCATCTTTCCCTGACACTTTATATAATAATTAGATATACTAAAGGAGGAATCATGTTTGTTTATTGCGAAAAGAGAAAATGGAACAGAAATATCCCTGATTCATACAAAATGGTCAAAAATTGACTTAATGATTGATAGGAATACTAATCTTTACTTTTGTCCTCTATGTAAAGAGGAAGTAATTCTCAAATTAGGAAGTATTCAGACTTGGCATTTTGCTCACAAACCATCAAGTTCATGTGAATATTCTCGAGGTGGAGAAACAGAAGCTCATATAAAGGCAAAAATACTACTCAATCGCTGGTTGACTGATCATGGTTATTCAAGTTCCATTGAATGCTATCTCCCGGAGATAAAACAACGAGCGGATGTGTTAGCGACGATTGAGAATAAACGTTATGCTTTTGAAATTCAGCATTCTTTTATAGATGAAAAACAATTTGTAAAACGTCATAAATGTTATTTATCTCTTGGTATTGAGCCTTTTTGGATAGGGTTGCACACAACTTCGAAGGAAAAAAAAGATACATTGACTTCATCTACTTCCCTTCATAATCTCCTCATACGTAACTATCCTATATTACATTCTGTTTATATTAATATTGATGAACCGTCTTGGAGTGTATTAACAAACTATTTATATATTAGTAGTCAAAAAATTATGGTTCAACGATTTAAGGCGTCCTTCTTCATATCTCCTAAACAATTTCTAGAGCTAAACAACTTCCAACTCGAAATTTCCACACATGATTATTTTTATTCCTATTATTCCATTTGGATTACTGAAACCAAGAAGAAAAGAGTTAAAGTATATTTATCCATGAATAAGTTAGAGAGATATATGCTAACAATTTTTCAGAACTATCAAGTTAACCTAAACTACTTTCCAGCATTGGCAAACATTCCTCTTAAGAGCAATTTCTATATTCAGTCCCCTCCTCAATGGTGGCAATCTTGGATAGTCATCACGATCATTAACGAAACTCCATTACAGAAATCTATAGCAATTACTAGTATTTGTGAAAAAATAAGACTGATGATTGATCGGAGAATATTCTGTTTGCGAAGATTACCAGTTCCTGATAGGGAACTAATTAGATTTACTATCCTAGAATATTTCGATGTTCTAAGTTATTTTGGAGTATTGGAAAAGATGTATTCGGGAGTGTATAAAGTGAAAAGTCATATAAAGCTAAAAAAACAGTTAGATACACTTAGTAATGATGATCAATATGTCATATGTAAGTTAAAAGAATTAGGTTGGAGAAATAGTCATAAAAAAATATTTTAAAATAAATAAAGGAATAATACTAATTTCATAGAAATAATACAAGTGTATGAAAATAAGGGCGCTGTTAATGATATGAATGTGAAGATATAACAAGCCTAAAATGAATAAATATGGAGGTGCCAAAAAATGGCAGGCCAAGCATCAGCTTTACCAAAAAGAGAGGAACTTCCTAAAGAATTAACGTGGGATTTAGAAGATATTTATTCCACTGATGTTGAGTGGGATAAGGAATTTAATGAGATTAAGGAAATGCTACCAAAAGTGAAAGAGTTTCGTGGAAAACTAAGTGAGTCCGGAGAAGTGTTATTTAATGTTCTTCAGTTCCAAGATGAAATTGGGAAGAAGTTAGGAAGACTTTATACATATGCACATATGCGCTATGATCAAGATACAACAAACTCCTTTTATCAAGGCTTAAATGATCGTGCGGGCCAGCTTCTTTCTCAAGTGACAAATGCAGGTTCCTATATTACACCAGAATTATTGGCTATTCCACAAGAAAAAATAGATGCATTTTTGAAAGAATATCCTGATTTGCAATTGTATAAGCATATGCTAGATAAATTAAATCTTCAGCGTCCTCATGTACTTAGTGAAAAAGAGGAATCTTTATTAGCTCAAGTGAGTGAAGTAACGGAAAGCTCTACTAATACATTTGGGATGTTAAACAATGCGGATATGAAATTTCCTACCATTCAAGATGAGGAAGGAAATGACATAGAAGTAACTCATGGAAGATATATTCGCTTTCTAGAAAGTTCAGATCCTCGTGTAAGAGAGGACGCCTTTAAAGCTGTCTATAAAACATACGGTGCCTTTAAAAACACATTTGCTAGTACGATTACTGGGAATGTAAAACGTAATATCTTTCATGCAAATGTTAGAAATTATGATTCAGCACGACATGCTGCACTTAGTAATAACAACATACCGGAGGAAGTTTATGATCAATTAGTTTCCACTGTAAATGATAATCTTCATTTACTTCACCGTTATGTAAAGCTAAGAAAAAAAGTGCTTGGCTTAGATGAGTTGCACATGTATGATTTATATACTCCTCTTGTAAAAGATGTAGATATGAAAATACCATATGAAGAAGCAAAAGGGTTTGTGAAAAAAGGTGTTGAAGCATTAGGTAAAGAATACGTTTCTATTGTAGAAGAAGGTTTTAATAACCGTTGGGTAGATGTAGAAGAAAACGTCGGAAAACGTAGTGGTGCATATTCTTCTGGGGCTTATGGAACAATGCCATATATTTTAATGAACTGGCAAGATAATGTAAACAATTTATTTACACTAGCACATGAATTTGGTCATTCGGTTCATAGTTACTATACTAGAAAACATCAACCGTATCCGTATGCGAACTATTCTATTTTTGTTGCAGAGGTCGCATCCACTTGTAATGAAGCTCTCTTAAATGACCACTTATTAAAGGTAACCGAAGATAAGCAAAAGCGCTTATACTTATTAAACCATTTCTTAGAGGGATTCAGAGGAACTGTTTTCCGTCAAACAATGTTTGCGGAGTTTGAACAGTTAATTCATCAAAAAGCAGCGAGTGGTGAGCCATTAACTCCTGATTTATTAAGTAGTTTGTATTATGACTTAAATAAGAAATACTTCGGTGATGATATTGTTATCGATGAAGAGATTGCACTGGAATGGGCAAGAATTCCTCACTTCTATTACAATTTCTATGTATATCAATATGCAACTGGTTATAGTGCAGCAACAGCATTAGCAAAACAAATATTAGAAGAAGGAGAACCAGCAGTTTCTCGATATGTTGATTTTCTAAAAGCTGGAAACTCTGATTATCCAATTGAGGTACTGAAGAAAGCTGGTGTAGATATGACATCGCCAGAACCGATAAAACAAGCTTTAACAGTATTTGAAGAAACATTAACGGAGCTTGAAAATCTTTTAGCTGAATAAACTCGTGGAGAGTCAATATGGTTTTTAACCTTTGACTCTCTTTTTGTGTCGTTTTTCTAATATCGAAATCCTTTAAAACGATGCCTACCGTTATGAAGGTAGAGTGTAAGAAAGATAGTTAGTAAAAGTAATGGGAAGGAAATCCATGCCGGGAATATACCTAAAATTGTTAAGATTACTAAGAAGAAGCTTCCGATAATACCGATAAAACCGATAATTAGAAAAAAGAACATGTTTATCTTCCTTTCATTTTTTTGTCTACCCTCTGAAAATACGTGTTCAATTGGTGGTTAACCTTATGTAGTATTACTAAGTTTGTTGGTTTTTTATTCCATTCGTTTCAGCCCATTCTCGTTCCTAGGGGAGCTGCCAAGCCATCCTTGAGCTAGCGCTCTGCCGGGATCTCGCCTCTGATCTTCTTCCCACAGAGTCTCCGGGCTTCCATTCATTCCATATAATGTAAAGAGTACTAACTATACTCATAAAAAATTCCATACTTCATGGAGTAAAAACCCACTTACATGGGTGTCTACCCTGGCGTTTAAGTGTTTACAAGCCTATATTTTACTTGTATGCAGGAGTAATAGAAAATAGACAATGTTAGAAAATTAATTTGTGTATGTCTAATTTGTGAAATGTTTCACTTAAAGATTGAATATTCGTCAGTGATTTGATAAATTAACATTATGAGAGGAAAGCACATAACTCCCCCTAGTAGTTATATGTGAATACAAACGTCACAAACCCCTGGACGTAACCCTTTCAGAATAAACTTGACAATGTTCCGATGAAAAAAACCAGGTTACCCCACCTGGTTTTTTTCCATCTCTATGTTATGTTATATTCGAGTTTTTAATAAATAGAGTGGAGTCTCATCTACCCAATATAATGCCAAAGGGTACCGTACTTCACTGGTACTTTCTCAACTT
The DNA here is from genome assembly GCF_041820985.1 of Evansella sp. AB-rgal1. NCBI lineage: Bacteria > Bacillati > Bacillota > Bacilli > Caryophanales > Bacillaceae > Evansella > Evansella sp. AB-rgal1. The sequence continues at coordinate 119,725 of NZ_JBGUAU010000001.1, read as the reverse complement.
TTTGCATTATTTGCAGTTTCTTCATTTCTTTTTCTACTTCTTCTTTTGACCAATCAAAAACAACACTTATTTCCTTTGAAGCTACAAGCGAATAGAATTGAAGAAAGGATTCTAGTTGCATAGGTGGGCATTTTTCTAAATCATCCACAATCATATCCTTCATAATATCAACGTATACCGAATAGTCGTATAAACCTGATACTTTAAGTCCTGGTTCATCTACATCGTCACTAAAAAAGACTAACGTTGGAACAGTTGTAACATCCATTTCTTTCGTTGTATTAACATCTGATTTGAATGCCTTCATAGCGCTTTGAGAATGTAAATCTTTTTGAAACTCCTTTATATCCATCCCGTTTACTTTTTTCGCACATTCAATCAAAACATTCTCCTCAGCTATGTTTTGTTTATGAACAAATAAAGATTCACGTAAACGTCGCAAATATTTAGATCCAATTGCTTTTCCTTGTAGCTCTGCTGCCTTAATAGCAATAATTGCTGAATAGGGTGTAGTCGGATTATTCTCGTACCAAACATCACCATCACAGGGCATGCCAGTTCTCGAAGCAGTTTCATTAAACATTTTAGCTAGCTGTTTTAAGTGAGCCTCTTTCTTGGATCCGCAAGGTTGATTAAGTGATTTCAGTTCATTACCTAATAAAGTTCGTAAAGTAAAATAGGGTGAGTAATCCATCTGTAATTTCTTAATAATGGGTTCCAATGCCCAACACTCAGGACATAATGGATCAATAAACATGTAAATCTCCATTGGTTTCTTCTTTTTATCTGATACGTAGAAGGATGAAGGCTCTTCAGGACAACATAGTCCTAGTTCATCGTAGCAAATAAAACGTTCATCATTTGTAGACATTTGTTATCCCCCTTTTCCAGAGAGCTTTTATATCTCTTGAGAATTGATCATATGTTTAGCCGTATAAGATAATCGACTTAGTATTTGTGATCGTAATGGTTCTTTTATGTTAGTATGTTCCATTGCTTCATTCATACACAACATCCATGCATTTGCTCTTGAAGGAGTGATTGTAAATGGCATATGGCGTGCACGAAGCATCGGGTGTCCATGTTCGGTTGTATATAAAGGTGGACCACCTAAGAATTGAGTTAGGAATTGTTTTTGCTTCCGAGCAGTCTCATGTAAATCATCAGGAAATATAAGAGAAAGCTCAGGATCTTTGGCGACTAGTTCATAAAATGTATCTACCAATGATGATAATTTCTCTTTTCCTAATATTTCGTATGGTGTTTTTTCATCTTGTAAGTCCATTGTAGTCTCCTTTTCCTCTTTCTAAAAAAACTGACTCAACCTCTTACTTATTCATTATTGTAGCAAGCATCAGGTAGGTCATCAACAAATGTGAATTATTTATGAACATTTCCAACTTATTAATATGGTTTACCCTTTCCATTCATGCTAAATAGATAGAAAAAACGCGAAAAACATCGTCTATCATTATAGACGATGTTAACAAAAAGTGAAAATAGAATGCATTGATAACCGTTATATTTCCATATTTTCTCTTTTAGCATATAGTTCAAGTACTTTTGGGATGTAGTTTTGAGTCTCTCTAAATGGAGGGATTCCTCCATAGCGATCTACGTTACCGGGACCAGCATTATAAGCAGCTAACGCTAGGGAGATGTCCCCATTGTACCGCTTCAACATGGACTTTAAATATTTGGTACCTCCATCAATATTTTGGTATGGGTCAAAACTATCTATTACACCTAAACTAGCAGCTGTTTTTGGCATTAATTGCATTAATCCTCTAGCTCCTGCGCCACTAACAGCATTTGGTCGGAAATTGGACTCCGTTTGAATAACAGCATAAATCAAGTTCTTATCGATACCGTGTTTTTTTGCCGCATCTTCAATCATAGGAAGAAAGGCTTTGGATCGTTCGTTCCCCGTTGCTAGTACTCCTGTGTTTGTTTGGAAAACTTCAGTAGAAAAGGTAGGGGAATCATATATTTCCTGCTTCATAAAATTTTTATTTAATTCAACTTGCAAATAATTTTGAAAGGAAGCTTGTACATTATTTGAGGGCATAGATAAAGTGTTGGCTTGTTTTTGACCCCAAGAACGTAGGACCTTCCATTGATAAAAATCATTTACCCAGTTTGTATTCATATTGAATCTCCTCTAAGGGTTTTTATTTTTGTTTCATTTTTTCTTCATAAAATCGTTTTATTTTATTAGGTGTTTCTCTTATTGGTATTTCGTATGTTGTTAATGTGTTTTGAAAATAAGTATAGCCAGTTTGTTTATCTACACACTCAAATTCAAGTTCAAAGTCAGTAACCTGAAAATAATAGCTTTTATCTAAGACAAGTGTACCTTCATCTAATGTTTTTTCAATACGATCTGTTGTTAATTCCCCTAAATAAGTAAACGTATGTTGATTCTTTTCTAAGAGCTTAGAAATTTGGTCTAAAACATCACCATTTGGTAAAACACTGTTTTTAATTGCTTCAAAGAATTCCTCTTCTGTTAATTGTTGGTGAGTTTCTAACAGATCATCTTTGTAAGGTTGTTTCAAGGTCAATGTGTAAGAATTCCCTTTTTTTCTTATCCGGAGTGCGCTACCTTTTTGTTTTAATTCCATCTGTGTTGTTTCAAAATAATGATTTGTCTGACGTTTTGCGTTGTTTTTATTAAATCCATAGGCTTCTAATAAACGGGAATATTCTTCTTCCATCAACAAATTTTTAAATTCTATTTCAATTTCTTGGTTCAATTCATTCACCTTCATTATAATGATTTTTTTAATTATTTCATATGGGTCAAATTTTTACAATCCGCATTCCTATGTGTCATAGAAAAGCGTTAGTATAAAATTCGCTTCAGACTCTCTGCGCTTTTCTTAATAAGTACTACAGGTTGAGTATATTTTCGCTGATTAAGGAAAATTATGATAAACTATACGTGAATGAAAGTGTTGGAGGCTGAGGTAATGAAATCATGGAATGTTGAAGAACTAAAAATACATAATAACGTGGATACAGTGGATGCAATTGTGCAGGTAGAAGAGGATTCTATAGATTATTTAAGAAGTCTGCAGCCACAAGGGCAAATACTTGTTGATTCTGATAAAAGAACGTTCGTATACATATTAGAAGATGAAGAATCATTTGTTCATTTACGTTTTTCTAGTGAAATTTGGAATGAACTTGCTGAAGTAAGAAAGAAAGAATTGTCTGTTCAAGCCGTATTTCTTTATCAGAGTGACAATGTAGTAGTTCCTTTGGACAATTTTTTAGTTGAATTAAATTTTATTCTAGATAATATTAGAGGAAATAGCAATTATGGTGATGAAATGTTAGACGCTGTAGAAAGTTACTTTTAATTGGATTCAATAAAGAAAGTCATTGGTGGTGAACCCCATGAAGGATTGGAGCACGGTACTTGCACCATATAAACAAGCTGTAGATGAGTTGAAGATAAAATTAAAAGGAATAAGAGAACAGTATCAACTATCCTCCATGCACACTCCCATTGAATTTGTTACTGGAAGAGTGAAACCGGTCTCTAGTATTATTCAGAAAGCGGAGAGAAAAAATATTCCGTTGGATAACGTGGAAGAGGAAATGCAGGATCTTGCAGGAGTAAGGATCATGTGTCAATTTGTTGGTGATATTGATACAGTTGCAGAATTAATACGCGCTCGTACAGATTTTGAAATAATAGAAGAAAGAGATTATATTAAACATAAAAAAGAGAGTGGCTATCGCTCCTATCATTTTGTTCTACGGTACCCTGTTCAAATGATTGAAGGGGGAGAAAAAAGGATATTAGTAGAGCTACAAATTCGAACACTTGCGATGAATTTTTGGGCCACAATCGAGCATTCTTTACAATATAAATATTCTGGGAAAATACCTGAGGATGTAAAAGCACGTTTGTTGAGAGCCGCTGAAGCTGCATTTCGTTTAGACGAAGAAATGTCTCAAATTCGTGGAGAGGTACAAGAGGCTCACAAAATTATTTCAAAGAAACGAGATTCCATTCGATAATTAAAGGTGGAAAGGAAAATTAAGGTTATGAAATTTACCGTTCGTTCAAGAGGGGATCAAGAGTCTAACATGATCGCTCAAAAGGTTCATAATTATTTAGAGGAATTTCAACTAACAAGTGATGTCTCCGAACCGGATATTGTTGTTTCCGTCGGAGGAGATGGAACAATGCTTGAGGCATTTCATGTATACAACCATCGTCTTGAAGATGTATCGTTTGTTGGAGTACATACAGGACATTTAGGTTTCTATGCTGATTGGCAGCCTGAAGAAGTTGAAAAGCTAGTTATACATATTGCAAAAACTCCTTTTAAAATAGTGGAATATCCATTGTTAGAGGTTATCATCCGTTATTATGGAGAGAAGAAGGCAGAGCGTTTTTTAGCGTTAAATGAATGCTCTGTAAAAAGTACTGAAGGGTCCATTGTTATGGACATAGAAATAAAGGGGGAATCGTTTGAGACTTTTCGTGGAGATGGATTATGTATTTCCACCCCATCTGGAAGTACCGCATACAACAAAGCATTAGGAGGGGCTATCCTACACCCATCATTAGCATGCATCCAACTTGCCGAAATGGCTTCCATTAATAATCGAGTGTATCGTACTGTTGGTTCCCCGCTAGTGTTACCACAGCATCATACATGCTTGTTAAAACCAGTAAAAGAGGCTGACTTTCAAGTAACTATTGACCATCTAACATTACTTCAGCAGGATGTAAAGTCCATACAATGTCGAGTTGCAGAGGAAAAGATTCGGTTTGCTCGCTTTCGTCCGTTTCCATTTTGGAAAAGAGTAAGAGAATCCTTTATTACTGGATAATGAAAGGGATTCAAGTGACATGGACTGTGTCGATAGAAGATGAAGGAGTATTGCTTCGTGAATTTTTACGTGAAAGTAAGCAACTATCAAGAAAAGCCTTAGCAGATATAAAGTTTCAAGGTGGAGCCATTTTTGTGAATTCAAAAGAAGAAACTGTTAGGTACGTTCTAAAGTCTGGCGATAAAATCCAACTTATTTTTCCGAGAGAGGAAGTTAGTGAGTGGATTGTGCCTACCCCTCTTTCGTTGGATGTTGTATTCGAGGACGAACATTTACTGATCATAAATAAACCACCACATTTACCAACCATTCCTTCTCGAAACCATTCAGAGCTATCGTTAGCTGGTGCAGTTATTAATTATTATAACCAATGTAAATATCCTGCTACGTTCCATGCAATCAATCGATTGGATAGAGACACATCTGGATTATTAATGATTGCTAAGCATCGTTACATACATGATCTTTTTTCAAAACAACAAGTAAGACAAGTGCAAAGAAGATATCAGGCATTAGTGCATGGACGATTGGAATTGGAATTAGGTACAATCAATGTTCCGATAGCAAGAAAACCAGATAGTATTATTGAAAGAGTGGTTTCAGAAAATGGTCAATTCGCAGTTACTCATTATAAAGTACTAGAACGGTTTGATGATGCAACTCTCGTTCAAGTTTCCTTAGAGACAGGAAGGACTCATCAAATTAGAGTCCATTTTAGTCATATAGGTCATCCTTTGCTTGGAGATACATTATACGGAGGAAAATCAGAAGGGATTCATAGGCAAGCACTTCATTCTAGTGAAATACAGTTTTTTCATCCTATCGATCAGCATAAAATTTCATTTACTTGTCCTCTAGCAAAGGACATAGAAGATAAGTTGACATCAATGAGAATGGATATATAAGGAAGAGATAAGAAAGAGTCAATGGATTTTTCCACTGACTCCCTTTTCTTAATATGGATCAAACGGGCGAAACTTTTCTTCGAAAGGTGGTTGCTCTGACGGAACAGAAACAATTGATTTTTCTGGCCATCGCAAGGCAGTTAGTTCATTTCCAAACACGCAACCAGTGTCAATATTAATGGTATTGCCAACAAAGCGTGGTTCCTTTACAGGGGTGTGACCATATACGACTGTACAATCATAGTTATATTTTGTTGGCCAATCTCTACGAATGGGCCGTCCATCTTCATGCTTCTCCCCTGTAATATCTCCGTACAAAACAAAGGTCTTCACGTTTTTCGACGTTCTTCCAATGTCATTCGGTCGTATTCCAGCATGGGCAACAACTAACTTTTGCTCATCCAAAACTAAGTACAATGGTGCTGATTCGTAAAGACCCTTAAATAGAGAAGAATAGTGGTTAAATTCTTTTGTTGTTAATTTCTTTAGCTCGGCTACGGTTGTTTCTAAACCGTGAGAAATAACTACATTTCTTCCGAGAAAATAACGGTAAAGTTTGTTACAGTGGTTTCCAGGACAATAAAGAGCTTGCTCCTTTTTTACCCAGTGGGCTACGGAGTATATAACTGCTAATGAATTAGGTCCACGATCCATTAAATCTCCTAAAAAAACAGGCTTTCTTCCCTCAGGGTGGGTAAGAGTATTGGAATCATCGTCAATTGTGTAACCCAATTTATGTAGTAGTTTTGTCATTTCGATATTACATCCATGTATATCTCCAATAATGTCAAACAAATGAATCACCTCGTTTCTCTACATACCATTATAATATCATTTGACGAACCAATGGAAACTATGTAAAATTAGGACCAAGTACTAACAACAACTTCTATTATAGGAGGAAGATGTAATGAAAATAGATTTAAGTAAACGCACGTACGTAATTATGGGTGTTGCAAATAAACGAAGTATTGCTTGGGGAATTGCAGAATCTCTTTCAAAGGCTGGGGCTAAATTAGTTTTTACATATCAAGGAGAACGGTTAGAGAAGAACGTGACTGAATTAGCGGCGACATTAGAACGGAAAGATTCTATCATTTTACCTTGTGACGTAACAAATGATGAAGAAATTAATAAGGCATTCGACCAAATTAAAGAACAAGCTGGTACTATCCATGGTATTGCACATTGTATTGCTTTCGCAAACCGCGATGAGATTGATGGAGAATACTTAAACACGACGAGAGAAGGATTCTTGTTAGCTCATAATATAAGTTCTTACTCGTTAACTGCAGTGGTAAAAGCAGCTAGACCTCTCATGTCAGAAGGGGGAAGTGTTGTAACTTTATCTTACCTTGGTGGAGAAAGAGTCGTTAAAAACTATAATGTTATGGGTGTTGCAAAAGCTTCTTTAGACGCCAGTGTAAAATATCTAGCAAATGATTTAGGGAAAGAAAATATTCGCGTAAATGCCATTTCTGCTGGTCCAATTCGTACGTTAGCAGCAAAAGGAATCGGTGGGTTTAATGAAGTGTTAAGAGAGATGGAAGAAAATGCGCCACTAAAGAGAACAGTAACGCAAGAAGAAGTAGGCGATACTGCATTATTCTTAATGAGTGATTTGAGCAGAGGAATAACAGGCGAACTTCTTCATGTTGATGGTGGTTATAACACAATAGGATTGATGTAAGCATTGCCAGTAGAGAGTAGCTATTTCATATAGCTGCTCTTTTTTTAAAAAAATAAGAATTTATAAAATTTTTTTGAACTTAGAAAGATGTCTAGCTCCAGGTGCCATTTGCTTTTCGCCGGGAGACAGATGTGCACATTACTCCGTTGGCCACAGGACGGAGGCAGATTTTAGGCGGAAATGGTGCGCTTTGCTCTTTACTAATAAAAATGCTTCTTTTTGCAAGTTTCCAGAATTTTGTTCATATGATGAAAAAGAACTATAAAAAAATAAATGAAAAGTGGGGGATTTCATGGAAAAGAGTAAAGTGCGGTTAAGTAATGTTCAGTTAAAGCAAAAGATACTGCATTTGCAATCAGAAACTGCTAAGTATAAGCAAAAAGTAAAAATTTATGAAGAACAATATCACTATAAGTTATTAGAAGAGTTGACGAAAGAGAAAGAGCAACTTGAAGATCGCGTACATTACTTAGAAGATCAAATAAAACGTATAGAGGAGAGGAACAAAATATTAGAAGAAGGTTTTCGTGAAATACATGTCAATCGACAGAAAGTAATACAAGATTTCAAAAAGGAGACGATGAAAAGTGAACAATTTGAAAAGGAGAATATAGCTCTAAAAGGAGAATTGGCATTATTGGAGGAAAAGTTACGTCTTACTAGCAAACGGCTTCAAGAGTCATTGAAGCATCATGATGAATCAAATGAAGATAACTAAGTTATTCTTTCTTTAAATATCGGAATTTATAAACCGATGTTTAACTTCTAGCTAAAAACGGGAATAGATTCTTAATAGAATTAAAGGGGGTGCTCTTATGGGATATATACCACCGATAAAGGATGATCAATTTCTTATTTATACGAACCGGCAAAAGAATGAGAAAACAGACCTTGCACCTACACCCCCAACAAACCGGGTAGCATTTTACCGAACAAATCATCACCATAGAAATTTATTTCATTGGAATACTTCAGTTGATAATAGTAAACAGATTGAAGATATTAAGAAAAAGGCTCATAAGCTTGAAAGTAAATTACTAGGGAAAGGTTCATATGTTGATGAGATTATATAATAAGAAAGATCGAAAGCTATAAGGTGTATCTAACGTTGCTTGTAACGGAGGGTACATCTTTTTTAGTGCATAATATAAATAAAAACGTTGTTATTACTGTATGTAGTTTAGATGTGATTTTTGTCACAGATTAGCCACTAGTTTGCAACCATATGTTCACAGTTATAACGTTCGTGCAGGGAAATTCCATTATATACTGTTAGTGAAGATAGTTAGTGATCACTAAACAACAAGAAAGAAATATCATCTGTATTGGTTCTTATCATTTATTTTATAAAAATAAAAATTTGGAGGTATGGTTAATATGTTTATGAATTTCTTAAGAAACAATGTATATGCTGCTGGGGCTTTAACTTTATTACGTATCTATCTTGGTTGGTCTTGGATGACTGCAGGTTGGGGTAAAGTTACTGGTGACTTTAGTGCGGCTGGATATTTAAATGGAGTAGTTGCAAACGAAACAGTAATGAACACATACCCAACCTATCATGCTTTTATCGAAAACTTTGCATTACCTAACGCTGGAGTATTTAGCTTTATGGTTGCTTGGGGAGAATTATTAGTTGGTCTTGGGTTAATCGTTGGAGTATTAACAACAGCGGCTGCATTCTTTGGTATCATGATGAACTTTGCTTTCATGTTTGCAGGAACAGTTTCTACAAACCCATGGATGATACTTTTAACAATTTTCATTCTTGCGGCAGGATACAATGCTGGTAAATTTGGTGGAGATCGTTGGGTAATACCTTATCTAAACTTGCAATTCAAAAAAATTATTAAAGGTAAAACAACAGCAGAATCTCCTGCATAAAATTGTAATAAAACTACATTAACGAAGAAAAGCACTCTCAAAAATGAAGGGTGCTTTTCTTCATTCAAGGAGAAGAAAGTTTTTAAATAAATCTAATTTCCTGTTACACTAATAAGACAAGGGGTGAAAACAATGTCAAAGGAAAATGAAGAAATGGTCGAAAGAGTAAAAGCCGAATTAGAGAATGTTATGGATCCAGAGTTAGGGGTAGATATTGTTAATTTAGGTCTCATATACGGAGTAGCATTTGATGACGAAAAGAATGTAAGAATCACGATGACCTTAACATCCATGGGCTGTCCTCTTGCCGGAACAATTGTGTCCGATGTAAGAAGAGCATTACATGAATTGCAAGAGTTTGGTGAAATTAGAGAAATAGATGTAGAGATAGTTTGGAAACCTGTCTGGAATAAAAAGATGATGTCTCGATATGCCAAAATTGCACTTGGAGTACATGATTATTAAGTATCTAATTTACTATAGTTCCAAAAATGAATTTTTTGTAAAATTCGATAAAATATATTGAGTAGTGTCCTTGCTGCAGACAACGCAGTAGTATTAGCGATGATGGTTAAAACATCTCTCTTCTGAGAAGCAAAGGAAGAAAGCCATATTATATGAATTGGGTGGGAGAGTTTTTCTTCAGACTTCTATCCTTATTTCTTATTTCGTTCTTATTTAATGTTTGGCAAATTCAAGCGATCGGAGCAATATATCTATTATTCTTAGAAATTCCAAATATTATGGGTAATTTCACATCACTTTCCAGAATCAAAGCTATGGAAACTAATTTTTGAGGGAGTATTTATTTCCATCGTACTGTTAGCCTGGTTCTTATCGAAGGAAAAACAAGAAGAAGTACTTGTAGATGAAGAACCAGTTAAACAAAAAGCTGCTAATTAATAGTTTAAGAGTAGAGCATAGAGCTAGTCAAAGGTCATAATTCTTTGAGTAGCTTTTTTTTCTACATTTTTTTCACCTAACAGGTTTGGTCCTTCATATAGTAACTGTGAAGGAGGAATGAAAATTGTCTAATATTATATGGGGTGTAGATTCAGCCGCCGCAGCAACGGAAAGTTTATATGACTGTGTTGTACGTAACTTTGGACAGCCTGACGTGTGGGGGAGATACTTAAACACGATACCGAATGTTAGCGAAGGATTATCTAGAAGTGAAATTCTATATTTAAAAGGGAAAGGAGTAAAGATCTTACCTATATATAACAACTTTCGAGAAGCAGTAGGAGCAACTGCTGGAAGAATTGCTGCACAAAATGCCATTTATAATGCCCATAGACTCGGTATCCCTAAAGGTGTCTTTATTTTTGCAAATGTAGAAAGGTTCTTTGAGGTAGATGCAGATTGGATTATTGCATGGGTTGAAAAATTTTATAATAGTGATTATCGCCCTGGTATTTATCATGATCCAACAGAAGGTCCTTTTAATGAAGCTTATTGTGAAGCGATTCAAAGAAGTGAGTTAGTGAGAACACAGACTGTTTTATGGAGTGCTGAACCGGAAACCGGTATAACAAGAAAAGCAAATATACCAGTATTCAATCCTAAAACTCCCAATTGTGCGGGGAACGTTTGGGCGTGGCAGTATGGACGAGATGCAGAGGAGTGTCCTATTGATACTGTATTATTACAAAAGAGATTGTACGACGAGTTATATTAGGTAAATGCATGTAAACATATTGGTTTAACATTAGAGAGTATTTTCAGACAAGAAGATAAACAGGATAAAGAAAAGCGCCTAATTATAAGGCGCTTTTCAAGTTATGGTGTTAGTCTACTACCAAGCAGTCCAAGCCGCTCCAATAATAACGAGCAGGATGAATAGGACTAATACTAAAGCAAAGCCTCCAGCGAACCCGCCGTGGTGACATCCGTAACCCATAATCATTCCCTCCTTTCATGTAGGGATAGTACAATCTATGATTGTTACTGTCTTTTTGTGTAGGTGAAAAGGAGAACCTGAAGAAATAAAGAAAAAATAGTTTTACAAAGATTTTTTAAAAATAGGCATTCACACATAGAGAATGAATAACATATTGTTATAAGGAAGCCGAAAGTCCATTTTAAGCTAAAGGAGAGGACATAATGAAAATGAGAATTTTTAAAAAGGCGAAGAGTGGAAATGCGGAAGAAGCTAAGGAAAGAGCAGAAGTTGTGAAGCAACTTATGGAAGCTAAAAAACAGGGGAAAGTATTTATTACAGATAAAGGGGAAAAAGTTCTAAATAAATGGTCTTAATTATTCTTAAAGTAATGAGCATTTGTAATTACATTATACTGTTATATAACCATCCATATAATGGATGGTTAATTTATTTTAATTAATTTCTTTTCTTATTAAAAAAAGGGTATACTGAGTATTAAGTGTATATCTGATATTAGTACCTGGTCATTACCGGTAAGGTTAGGGGTGTAATATGAAACATATAGGAATAACTGGAATTGGAACATTTCTTCCAGATGCAATCGTTACGAACAATGATTTAGAGAAGATCGTTGATACAAGCGATGAATGGATTCGAACAAGAACGGGGATAGAGGAACGAAGAATTGCGAACGAAGCAATGGATACCTCTCATATGGCTGTAATTGCTGCTAAAAATGCAATTATGGATGCCGGATTAGCTGCAGGAGAGATTGATTTAATATTAGTTGCAACAGCAACACCTGATTTTGCTTTTCCGTCTGTTGCAACAATGGTTCAAGAAGCATTAGAAATACCAACAACACCTGCGATGGATATCAGTGCAGCATGCTCAGGATTTGTATATGCATTAGTTACAGGAAAACAGTTTATTGAGTCGAATACATATAAAAACGTCTTAGTTATAGGTAGTGAGAAGTTTTCTAAAATACTGGACTGGTCAGACCGGACTACTTGTGTTCTTTTCGGAGATGGCGCAGGGGCAGTTGTGTTAAGTGAAGTGTCTGAAGGGAAAGGGATATTATCTTTTGAGTTAGGAGCTGATGGAGCTGGGGGAAAACATTTATTAGTAAATCCAAAATCTAACACCGTTGTAATGAACGGGAGAGAAGTGTTTAAATTTTCCGTTCGTCAATTACCTGAATCGACCTTACAAGTGGTAGAAAACGCAGGGTTAACCATTGATGATATCGATTTATTAATTCCGCATCAAGCGAATGTCCGAATTTTAGATGCGGCAGCGGCCAGACTTGGGATTCCGAAAGATAAGATATCCACTTCGGTAAGAAAACATGGTAATACATCTGCGGCTTCCATTCCTCTAGCACTCTCTTATGAGCTTGAAAAGGGGAAAATTGAGGATGGAGATATTCTTGTTTTCGTTGGTTTTGGTGGGGGATTAACATGGGGTTCTGTTTGTTTACGATGGGGTATATAAATACATTGAAGTAAGGGGAGAAGAGAGATGAAAAAGCGTGTTGTTATTACTGGTGTTGGTGCAGTAACTCCGTTAGGAAATGATGTAATCACTACATGGGAGAAAGTGAAAGCGGGGGAATCGGGAATTGCCCCGATTGAAAGTACAAATGTGGAGAACTCAAATGTGAAAGTAGCTGGGGAAGTCAAAAACTTTGAGCCTGGAAACTATATGGATTTTAAAGAAGCTAGAAGAATGGCGCGCTTCACTCATTTTGCTATAGCTGCAAGTAAAATGGCTGTGGAAGATGCAGGTGTTGTTGTTGGCGAAACTATTCCAGCCGAGCGTATCGGCGTATGGGTAGGGTCTGGTATAGGAGGATTAGACGAGTTTGAAATTCAACACAAACGTTTTTTATCAAAAGGGCCAAAGCGTGTTAGTCCATTTATCATACCAATGCTTATTCCAGACATGGCTTCTGGACGAGTCTCTATTGAATTAGGTGCTAAGGGAATAAATAATTGTTCTGTTACTGCATGTGCGTCGGGGGCGAACTCTATTGGTGATGCGTTTCGTGCAGTTCAAAATGGGGATATGGATATGATGATCGCTGGTGGAGCAGAAGCGGCGATTACGGAAATGACGATTGCTGGGTTTGCAAATATGACTGCATTGTCCACGAATCCAGATCCTAGGACTGCGAGCCGTCCGTTTGATAAAAATCGAGATGGATTTGTCATCGCTGAAGGCTCTGGGATTGTTATTTTGGAGGAATTGGAGCATGCTTTAGCTCGTGGTGCAAAAATTTATGGGGAGCTTGTGGGTTATGGTGCAACAGGGGATGCCCATCATATTACGACTCCTGCTCCAGATGGGGAGGGTGGCCAACGTGCAATGAAGCTTGCGTTAGCGGATGGTGGATTGTTAGGTACGGATGTAGATTATATCAATGCGCATGGAACTTCCACTTATTATAATGATTTGTTTGAAACGAAGGCAGTCAAGGCAGTATTTGGAGAGCATGCATATGACTTGAGTATCAGTTCTACGAAGTCGATGACTGGACACCTATTAGGGGCTGCTGGTGCAATTGAGGCTATCTTTTCTTTATTGGCGATTCGTGATGGAGTGTTACCGCCAACGATCAACTATGAAACTCCTGATGAGGAATTAGATTTGGATTATGTACCGAATGAGGCGAAGAAGAAGGATATTTCCGTTGTTCTTTCTAACTCGTTAGGTTTTGGTGGACACAATGTTACTTTAGCGTTTCGGAAGTTTGATAGATAGTTTGACGATTTGTGCCGATTAGTAGCTTATATAATCCTGTGCTCCCTACAGTGGATGCACAGGATTTTTTTTAAAGATAAAGTATAAAATTTTTGGACTTTGAAAGGTGTCTAGCTCTAGGCGCTATGACCTCGTGTCAAATAACCTAGCCGATTAAAAGTAAAAAGCGTTTTTTTTGTCTAGCTCCACCCGCTATCTGCTTTGAAAAATAACCTTCCAGTTGGAAAAGTAAAAAGCACTTTTCAACTGAAAGAACATTTTTCTTCGCAGACGGCAAGCGGATTACGCTTTTCGTTCGTCCAGAACATTTGCATTTCGGTCATGAGAGGGCGCCTTGCGCTTTTCTTACTTTGGAGGATTGAAGGGAGTGAGGGGAGGATTCCAGAGTGATGTGTTTGATGTGGCGAACGGGAATTGACGAGGGGTTTGAATTCCCGAAGTAGTGGTTGGAAGTGAGGAACGGGAAGGGAAGGGAAGGGGGGTTTGAATTCCCGAAGTAGTGGTTGGAAGTGAGGAACGGGAAGTGAAGGGGAGTTTGGATTCCCGAAGGAGTGGTTGGAAGTGAGGAACGGGAAGTGAAGGGGAGTTTGGATTCCCGAAGTAGTGGTTGGAAGTGTATGACGGGAAGTGAAGGGGAGTTTGGATTCCCGAAGTAGTGGTTGGAAGTGTGGAACGGGAAGGGAAGGGGAGTTTGGATTCCCGAAGGAGTGGTTGGAAGTGAGGAACGGGAATTGAAGGCCAGTTTCAATTCCCGAAGGAGTGGTTGGAAGTGTGGAACGGGAAGTGAAGGGGAGTTTGGATTCCCGAAGGAGTGGTTGGAAGTGGCGAACGGGAATTGACGAGGAGTTTGGATTCCCGAAGGAGTGGTTGGAAGTGAGGAACGGGAAGGGAAGGGGAGTTTGGATTCCCGAAGGAGTGGTTGGAAGTGATGAATGGGAATTGAAGAGGTGATTGGATTCCCGCAAACTGTGTCAGAAAAGGTAATCGGGTACCCATGCTAGTTAAGGTGAAGACTGGTTGTTTTGATCGCGACAAATTAATCATAGTTACTTTGTATAAGGAGACTCCTACTCGGGTCTCACTCCATTTAATACAACCGAAGCCATAAATGGAGAATATGTTTCAATAAGATTAATAGATTCACCCTCTAATACTCCTCCGACATAATGATGGATTCGATCTTTAATATATGTGTTTGAAACAATAAAAGGACCCATCTTCATATATTTATCCTCCACTGCAAATACCACATTTCGAATATTAGCCATAACAATGGTCGTCAAGCACATAATGCAAGGCTCCACAGTTGTATAAATGACACATTCCTTCCCGTGCTTCTTTAGGTAAGCTGCACATCCTATGATTGCCGTAGTTTCCGCATGAGCCACATCACTCGACATTGTTTCGCTTTTGTTCGATCCCCGCCCCACGATGACTCCTTTATGAACAATGACACAACCTATAGGTCTGTCACCACGTTTACCAGCTTCTTCCGCTTCTTTTAATGCTTCCTTCATAAAAATAGAGTGATCTATTTCATCAAAGTTATCAATCATAGTAAGAAGTTCCTCCTAAAGTATATGATTTTTCGTTAGTACTACTAGTCTTAAGTATAATAGAATAAATGAAGATTACTATCGTTTCAAAACTTTTTTCAACATACTGTAACTTTTACATACAGCAATTCGTCTGAATATCGACTTATTTGTTTTAGCTGGGGAGGTGTAGATTTGGGGAATGACAAGAAAATAGAGCTAGAAAAATGGTATCAATTATATAGTGATGCAATCTTTAAATATATTTGTATGATGACAAGGGATTATCAGCAAGCAGAGGACCTAACACAAGAAACGTTTATACGTGCATACAACAACATGGAAACGTTCGAACGAAAATCAGAGACGAAAACATGGTTGTTCCGTATTGCCCATAATATGACAATTGATTATTTACGGAAAAATAAGCCGTTAAGAATTCTCGAAAGTTTTTTGCTCAATAAGAAAGATACAGCCCCTTTACCAGAGGATGTCCTCCATATGAAGGAAAATATAAGAGAGATCTATAGAGCGCTAGGAAATTTGAAACATTCGTATCGGGAAGTGATTATTTTACGAAAAATTAAAGATTTTTCTATTCAGGAAACGAGTGATATTTTAGGGTGGTCGGAAAACAAAGTGAAAGTGACGCTACACAGGGCGATGCCATTATTACAAAAAGAACTAGGAAGGGAGGAAGCAGTGTATGAAGAAACAACCTGATTTTCATGAACTAGATGAAACGTTGAAGTCCGTTGATAAAGAGAGTCAGTGGGCTGAAGAGGGGAGAAATAAGGTGAAGCAGAGAATCTTTCATGATCTTGAAAAAAAGGAACGTTTTTTCTTTTCTAAAAAAGGTACGTCACTTAAATATTATCTCTCTCTTACAGCGGCAGCTTTTCTTCTGTTTATCCTACTTGTACCAGTACTTCCTTTTTTTGATCATGCACAGGAAAGTGGCAGAGGCGATGCTGCGCAAAGGTATTCTGATGAAATAGAAGGAGGGTTTTACTTTAATCTGCAAAGAATAGAAGAACAGGGGGATGGATATGCTGTCACTCTTTTCATTGAGAATACCAATGAAGAACCTTTTAACATACAGGATAATGAAATTTTTATTAAGAGCTTTGATAAGAGTAGGTTAGATGAAGTAGACGGAGAGTGGGTGAAACATCCTGAGGATCAATATGTAGATACATTTTCAGTTCTTATTGAGGTAGATGTATTAGAGGGATCCTTTGAGGTGGTGGAGCCAGGGGAAAATACTACGATTTCTTTTTTTGTTCCAAAGGAGTATATCGATAATAATAACTTTGAGTTAATGTATCAGAGCAAGGTTATTCCAAGTGGAAATTATAGAGGAAATTGGCCGGGAGTAACGTATCATGTAATCGATTTGCACCGAGAAAACATTGCGCTATATGACGAAGGGGATCACAATAGCAATGTTTTAGTGCCCTATTTACTATCAATTTTTATAATTACGGGACTACTTTTTGTTACTTGGAAATATAGCAATAGTACAAAACGAAAAACGATCCTGTCGGCTACAATTATTACGCTGGCGATTATTTCTCATTTTACGAATATTGCTTTAAAAGATGATATTGTAGAAATTAAAAAGGAGACGAACCAAACAACTTTGCCGATGATGGACGTGGTTCATGTAGAGATGTTAAGTAATAATGAAGCCCTTGCGTTTTATGAACATGGTGGGGGAACAATCTCCTATTTTGGCAGAAACATGCTTCAAAAAAACTTATTTGGTTGGCGCAATATTGGGGGAAGTTCGTATCAAATTACACAAAGAGATAATTTGCACTGGGGTTTTTCTAACTTATCATATAGCTCTCCTAACTTCGATAGTTTGATTAGTGGGAGATTATTTAATGACGAGGTAGTAGAAGTTATTGTAGTTGTAAATAATCAGGAAGAGAAAGCAAAAATTGTAGAGTACAGAGATGGCGAAAGGTTCTGGTTTTACTTATCAGAGGTAGAGGACTTATCAAATTCAGTACCAGTTTATGGCGTCAATGAGAATGGAGACATTTTGGAGCAATACCCTCCAGAGAGAGATAATTAAAGAATAGGATACGATTATTTGTGAGCCTACTTCATTAGCGGATATCACAAAGTAAAAATGTACGGGATGACTTCATCAAAATATATTTTTATAGGGGGTAACAAAGGAGGTGATTTTTCCCTTGTTGCTCCCTCTTTTTATTTGAATTTTGTTTTATATTTTCCGAGACTTCTTCTGAAAGGCACGGAAACGCTCTGATCGTGCCTTTCATGAGAAAAACTTCTTCTGAAAGGCACGGAAACGCTCTGATCGTGCCTTTCATGAGAAAAACTTCTTCTGAAAGGCACGGAAACGCTCTGATCGTACCTTTCATGAGTAAAACTTCTTCTGAAAGGCACGCAAACGCTCTGATCGTACCTTTCATGAGAAAAACTTCTTCTGAAAGGTACGTAAACGCTCTGATCGTGCCTTTCATGAGTAAAACTTTGATGTATATGTCAGAAATAATGTAAAGCACCCTTGACGTAAAGTTTCTTTTACATTACGATGAATATACAGGAAAGGAAGGAATTTTCCATGCAAAATCGTATGAAACAGTTACGGCAAGAAAAAGGGATTTCTCAAGAACAGATAGCTGTAAAACTAGGAGTCTCTCGCCAAACAATAATATCTATAGAAAAAGGTCGTTATAATCCTTCTTTGCCACTTGCAATGCAAATAGCTCGTCTTTTTGGAACGATTGTAGAAGAAGTTTTTTTATTAGATGAGGAAGATAGGCTTAACCAGTAATAAAATGGGGGTTGTACTATGAAGAAAGTTAAGAGTGGAAAAAGATTGATGTTTCTTATTTTTGGTATCTGTTTTACTTTATTTACAATATTAATATTTATTTCAACAATATATACAAATTCATTCCCACAGGGTCATGAGTTTGGTTTACTTTCTACAACAATCATGTGTTTTTGTCTTGCATACTTATACCCACAGTTTAAAGATAACGATGAACGAACGAAGCGAATAAAAGAAAAAGGAATGTTCTATAGTTACTTTTTCATTTTGGGATTCATGATTCTTCTTATGGTTCTATTCCAAACCAACGTAGTAAGTTTAGACGGATTCCAAACAGTAAGTATATTGGCCGCATTTACGATTACAACGGTGTTTTCTTCGTTTGTAATATTATCATTTCGATACTAAAGCAATTAGAAAGATTCACATTTAGGAACACCCTTCTTACAACTAACGAATAAAGAAATGAAAAAAGGCTCAAGAATCCCTGAGCCTTTTCCATTATTCCCCTGTCACTTTCAACTCTACATCCACATTCCCTCTTGTTGCTTTCGAGTATGGACAAAACTCATGTGCTTTTTCCACCAGTTCTTCTGCTTCACTTTGTGAAACTCCTTTTATGTCTGCGTGAAGGACAACTCCAATTTTGAAGCCTCCATCACTTTCGTCCTTTAATAAACTAACTTCAGCTGTAATTTTGGAATCAATTTCTTTTTTAGCTTTTCTAGCCATCAAGTTTAGGGCACCATCAAAGCATGCAGAATATCCTGCTGCAAATAGCTGTTCGGGATTTGTTGCGTCAGCTGGGATGTCGGAACCTTTTGGCATAGAAAGATCTAAATCAATCACACCGTTGTCCGATTTTACATGCCCTTCACGTCCACCTTGCGCTGTTGCTGATGTAGTTAAAATTTTGTCTGCCATCATTACCACTCCTTTTTTTGTCCTATCTAACTTATTTACTAAAAACGAGATTTCTAAACCACTAAAGTATGTACTTCTATGTTGGAAGCAAAAGTATTTGACACGAAACACTTTCGTATAGCGTATAGTTGTAGAAAATATCTCGTCATTTAAATAGTATGCTCGATTTTCATTCGATAAACAGTTTAATTAAAAGAAAAAGAATCATAATTATGGTAACATTATGACTATTGGCTAATAGTGGTGGGAAATACAACATAGAAAGAAGGTCTTATTAATGAAAAAAATGATTGGTATTACATCAAACTTGCGTCACGATGGTGTGTTAACAACAAGTCAAGACAACATTACAGCAATAACAAAATTCGGAGGAGTACCAGTTGTATTACCTAATATTTCTGATGAAAAGTCAATTGATAAATTAATAGATTCCATCGATGGATTATTAGTTACAGGTGGGGGCGATATTGACCCTACTTTATTTGGTGAGGAACCACATCCTGACTTAGGGGAAATTAATCCTGAACGAGACGTGTTTGAAATGATCTTGATAAAAAAATGTTTGGACCGTAATATTCCTATTTTAGCGATTTGCCGAGGGTGTCAAATTCTCAATATCGCAGCTGGAGGAGATATGTACCAAGATATTTATGCACAAACATTTCATCAGCTTCTTCAGCATTCCCAACGTGCGCCGAGAACACATACTTCTCATTTCGTTGAAGTAGCGGAAGATAGTTTGTTTCACCAAATCGTACAATCTTCTAAGTTTAAAGTGAATAGCTACCATCATCAGGCAGTAAGAGACTTGGCAGATGGATTTAAAGTGAGTGCAAAATCAAGTGATGGGATAATAGAAGCATTTGAAAGTGAACATCATAAATTTGTATTTGGAATTCAATGGCATCCAGAAAACCTTTTACAAACAGATGACATTAATTCTGTGAAGCTATTTAAAGCGTTCATAGAGTCACTTTGATTTTTACTAAGAAGCCAGTCAATGCTAAGAGTTGGGTGGCTTCTTCGCTACATTTTTTAGAATTGAGGTATCTTTATGCAACAATGTGGTCTGGTTTTAGAAGGTGGCGGTATGAGAGGGCTATATACTGCTGGTGTTTTAGAGTTTTTTCTACAAAAGAATCTGTTTTTTCCATATGTCATTGGGGTGTCAGCGGGTGCTTGCATGGCTGCCTCGTATTTATCAAAACAAAAGGGTAGAAATAAGCAGGTAAATATCGGTTTAGCGAATGATCCTCGTTATCTATCTTACCGAAACTTCCTTTTAAAGAGAGAACTATTTGGTATGGATTTCCTGTTTCATGAAATACCAAATAATGTTATCCCCTTTGATTTTGATACTTTTTATTCTGGAGAGGAACAGTTTTGGATAGGAACGACAGACTGTGAGACAGGAGAACCGATGTATTTTTCGAAACATAGCATTGGGGAGGATATCTTAACGATTATTCGTGCATCTAGTTCTATTCCATTTATCGCACCTGCTGTTCAATACAATGGAAAACAGTTATTAGATGGCGGCATAGCGGATCCTATCCCGATAAAAAAGGCACAACAGGATGGATTTAAAAAGAATATCGTTATTATGCCAAAACGAGGAGTTTTCCAAACGAGAAGCAAACTAGCTTTTTTATATAAATATTTTGTAAAGAAACATCCCAGTATAGCCAAAGTGTTAGAAAATTCATATAATATATACAATGAAACGCTTCATTACATACACCAAGAAGAAAAAAAAGGAAATATCTTACTCATCCAACCAAGTGTAGATTTGCCAGTCAGCAGCATGGAGCGTAATCAAAAACGTCTTACTCAGTTATATGATCTTGGATATGAAGACGCTCAGAAACGGTATCACACAATATATCAATGGCTACAGTCATAAACCCTACATCAAGAGAGAATATCTAATGATGTAGGGATTTTTTCATATCATCTATCCCAACATTAGGAAAAGCTTGAAACATAGGTATATACGCCTGAAAGAAATAATAGATTTGTTTTAAGAGGAATATTCTGGGGGGGTTGTGCGATGGAAAGCCAATTAGTACAAAAGACGTACTTTAAGAAATTTATGAAGCCAGGAGTGGAGTTGCAACCGGTAGAAGTGCTGGGGGAAGTGTTTCGTGGAATTCAAAGAAAGGAATCATCAACAGAGTTGTCTTCCATTCGGTTTGCACAAGGAGAAATTTATTTTCATGCAAATGATATGGAAGCTGCGATTTATAAATGGGAAAAAATCGATTCAGAATTAGAACCTTGGGCAAAGAAAAATATAGCGGATGCTTATGTTGAATTGGGAATGCACGTGGAAGCAGAGAAATTGTATATAAAGATACAATCACCTAGTAATGTCTTAGCGGTAGAAGTTGCTTTGAAGCTATTTTTTCTTCATAGAGATCGTGAAAAAATAGACAAAGCCTATAAATATATGAAAAAAGCGATATCGATTGATCCAGATTATCATGATGTAACAGAAACTGCGCGAATCTTTTATGAGCAACAAAAGGATTATAAGAGTGCTGTGGAATTAGCAGTATCAGAAGCTATTCGAACAGCCAATCCTTTGTGGTTTCGTGTTATTAAAAAATATGTAGATCAAGGGTATACAAAGGGGTACATACCTGATTATTTTTATGAAGCATTACAGATTGTTTCTACTGTGGATAAAACCTTATTTGCAGAGTTAGCAACTGCTTTTTGGGATAGCTATAAACATGGAGAGTATTATTTAACCTGGTTAAATAACGTAAATGTTTTGCTAGTAACCGGTGAGGAGCATCTTGCTGCTTGGGATAACTTATCGGATCTTTTTCGAGAAAGCTATTTAGATATTTTAGATGGAAGATATTTAGTGAAGGACGTACAGCCTATCATTCCTTCTATGCTAAAAAATTGGTTAACGTTCTCTAAGGAAAAGAAATATTTGTTTCCTGCTGCAGCCGTCTTTGCTTGGAATGAAGTGTTTCCATCTAGGATTGATGCATCCACGTTAGAGCTCGCAAATAACTATATCCTTCAGTCGGAGTATGAGAGTGTTAAGTTAGAGGACAGCATGCAATTACTTGAAACATTGTATACTTGGGCGGAAATTAATAACATGAAGATTGATAAAAAAGCAAAATGGCTCTCTTCCAAACTGTTGGAAGGAACGAAAAACCATTTATATGTGACAGGACTTATGGGAAGCGGTGTACAAGATGTTCAGTCTTTTCTGTTGGATGGAAAGGGGGCATCTGAATCCCATACATCGTTCGTTGAATTAGGCGATCGTTTGTTGCAGGAGGTTTCTTCCGAAGGGATAAAACAAGTGGAGGAGTCCTCAGAATTAGAAGAGAGTGCTATTGTTTTTCAAAAAGAAAATAGTTGGTTCTTAAGACAGCTGGAGTGTTCGCTAATTTTTGTTCCGGAGTGTGACAGGTTTGAGGAACTTCGGTATGTTGATGTTGCGGATGGTGTGTTATTTGTTGTGAAGGAGTTGTCTGATGAAAGTGTTTCCTTGATTCGTCGTTTGAGGAAGGAGTTTTTGGTTCCAGTACATTTTGTATTGAGTGTAGATGATGATGATTGGGAAGAGTCTGAGGGCAAGCTTCGTCGATGTTTTCCTGAGTCAAAGGTGTATTTGCATTTTACTCGTGAAAAGCGGTTGCGTGATTTTGTTATGTTCATTGAGGATTCGTTTGCCTTTGGTGAGGTTTCGGAGGAGATTCAGGCTTCTAAGTTGTTACATGTGATTCGTGCTACGTTGAATGATTTACTTTCAAGACGTGAAGCTAGGGAAGTGGCCTTGCATAAGAGTATTGAATTTTATGATGATATCTTGCGTAAGTTGAATGGGTTTATAGGGAATGTAGAGGAAGCGGAGCAGGAGAAGTTGGAGATGGTGGTTGATACGTATTCCTCTATTAAGGAGGATGCGAAAAATCAGGCAATGATGGCAATTCCGAAGCTGTTGCGAGATTGCTCTAGCTTTATTCAAGAGGATAGTGATTTTTCCAATCTTCATGAAGAGTTGAATAGGAAGATGAATGATGAGGTATATTCCTTTTTCCAAGAGGAACTAATTCCTGAGTTTCGGAGGGATTTGGAGGATTGGTTAGCGGCTACCAATGAGGATTTGGTTTCGTATCAGCAGTATTTGACAGAAATGTGTGAGACGTTACCTGTTTTTGCGGAGAAGCGTATGATGTTGACGTGTGATATGCAAGTTTTAAATGATTGGCGACGGGATATTAAGCGGAAAACAAAAGGAATAGAATTGGTAGAAGAGAATATTATGAATCGTTCTCATGCATCACAATTTTTTCTGAAGAGTGCTGGCAAATTGTTTGGGTCGCGGCAGAAAAATAATTCTATGTTGTATCAGCGTTATAAAAAATTTGTGGATAATCAAAGCTTTGATGAGGTTGCGAGATCCATTATTGAAAAGTATTTCTTTGAGTTTGATTCATTTGAAAGAGTGTTAAAGGGTGATGTTGGTATCTTCTTTGAGGATGTGAAGAGGGAGCTCGAAAAGCATGTGGAGTTCTGTTCGGTGGAGAAGGAAAATGCGCAAGAACAAGTGGAGGGTATGCATCAAAATCCAGAAATATTTTATGATCCTTTGAAGCTGTTTGAGGTACGGTTGATGCAATGCGAGACGATGGAGAGGGCGAAGAAGAGCGATGTTGCTGTTAAGTAGTTTTGAAGAAGGTGTATGGATATATTCTATGTAAGGTAGAGAGAACCATGTTCTAGTGAGATATTTGCTGGAATATGGTTTTTTAATAAGTCTCTAAGATTGCGCCATGGCGGATGAAAATACGTGTAAAGTCTTTTAGAACTCCCCATCTTATTTGCAATGAGTGTAAGCCCCTGAGACTCCTGTGGGATGCAGAGCAGAGGCGAGACTTCGGAGCGACGAAGGAGTGTAGAAGGCTCGGCAGCTCCCCTAGGAAAGCGAATGGGCTGAAACGAATGGAATAACTACCAACAATATTAGTAATACTAGATAGTTTGACTACTTATTGACACTCGTATTTTCAGGGTAGACTTTTAAAAGTAACAACTCCCTACTAAACCATTTCACAAAACAAACGAAAGGATTTCCAACCTCGGTGTAGAAGTGTTATACAAAAATAATGTATTGGGGGATCTATAAAATGAGCGACGAAAGCAGAAAACATTCACATATAATCAAACAAATAGAACAGAACCTTTCTAAATGTCTTCTAGGAAAACAAAAAGAAATTAAGCTGTTAATGACCTGCTTGCTTGCTGGTGGGCATGTCCTCCTGGAAGGGGTACCTGGTACGGGGAAGACAATGCTTGTGAAGGCATTAGCGAAAACAGTTCAGGGAGACTTTCGGAGAATTCAGTGTAACCCAGATTTACTTCCAACGGATATAACAGGGTTTTCAATATATCACCCGAAGGATGAGGAATTTGTGTTCAGACCAGGTCCAGTGATGACAAATTTCTTGTTAGTAGATGAAATTAACCGCGCATCTACGAAAACACAATCCGCACTTCTGGAGGCAATGGAGGAAAAACAAGTATCTGTGGATGGAACCATTTACGAACTGCCACAACCCTTTTTTGTGATGGCAACACAGAATCCAATGGAGTTTGAAGGAACGTACCTTTTGCCGGAAGCGCAGTTAGATCGATTTATGATGAAGTTTACAATGGGGTATCCAGACAAAGATACGGAGAAAGAGTTGTTGTTTTCCAAAAGTAGTGTCCATCCGCTAGAGGAATTGCAAGCGATTACAGATATGCAACACATTATGAAAATGCAGCAGGAAATGAAGTCAGTGCATATAGCGGAATCGGTGATAGATTATATCCTTGAAATAGGGAGAAAGACTCGTGAGCATGCTCAGATCTTTTTAGGTGTTAGTCCAAGGGCAACTTTAGCTTTAGTGCAGGCCTCAAAAGCATATGCGTATGTGGAGGAGAGGGATTTTGTTACTCCTGATGATGTGAAACTATTAGTTCTCTATGTTTTCGCTCATCGGATCATTTTGAAGTCTCAAGCGAGTGTAGAAAACAGAGTGGAATCGGTATTACAAACAATTATGGAAAGTGTGAAGGTTCCTATTCGATTGGAGAAGTAAGATGAGAAATCATTTGTTAATATTGCTTCCGAAAAACAAAGAACAGCGACCTTTCTTTTATAGTGTTGTTATTATTTGGTTTTCGAGTCTCCTCTTTTTCTTGTTCACTGGTGGGAAATTAGCTTTTATGCTTTTTACCATTGTGACAATTCTTTCTGTCTATTTGATTTCTTTGGAAAAATGGAGTGGGATTATGGAAATTAAGGGTGAGAGGATCATAGATCAGGAGGGAATGTCAGATAACGGTCGTTTGGAAACGGGAGATACCATACAGGTGAAAATGGAATATCTCTTGCCGGGGTTTTGGCCACTTACACATGTTTTCGTCAAAGATAGCTTGCATCATCATCAATTAGGTGTAACAACACATGAATCGTCCTTTGTTCCGAATTCTTATAGAAAAGGAGATATTACTTATTCTGTTAAGGTTCAACGGGGGGCTTATGTGTTTGGAACAACCGAATGTACGACAAGCGATGTGTTTCAGCTACAGGAGCATAAAAGTGTAATGGATCTTTCAGCCGCGTTTCGTGTGTTTCCGAAGACGATACCGATTTCCTATTGGGAAGACGTACACACTGTGGAGAGGGCAGCTCACCAGCTTTCTTCTTCCTTACATTATCAAAGGGAAACGACGCAGATTGATGGGGTCAGAGAGTATGTTCATGGAGATAGACTATCGCACATCCATTGGAATGCTACAGCGAAAACGGGAGAGTTGAAGTCAAAAGAGTTTGAGAGAGAGGCTCGTAGGAAAACGGTGGTAATACTAGATCGTCATATTCATAGTTACAGTGATGATAATCATTTCGAGCTGGCTGTTTCCGTTTGTGCTTCTCTTATTACTTACATGATCAGGAAACAAAAGCCTGTGGGTTTGCACTGTTATGAAAATTATATTGAGCCTAGTGTTGGGAAAAAGCATCATTACCGTCTGGAAGAGCATCTGCTCCACGTATATCGCGATGGAAAAATGCCAATTTATCAATTGATAAATAATAGAAGGAAGCTAGTACCAGGAACGGTTATTGCTGTAGTTACACCAGTAGCGAGTGAAGCACTCTACCACCAGTTACGTTTCTTGAAGCACATGAATCTTCAACCTTGTCATTTTTTTATAGGAAAACAAAGGAAGCAGGGTTTCCAGAAGTGGGAACGATCGTTAGCAGAGGAAGGGATTAACGTTTATAGTGTATCAACGTTAGATGATCTACGTGCGGTGTTAGGGGGGAAACTCCATGAATAGGAAGAAACAGGTGGACTGGCTAGAACGCAGTGTCATTCTATTATCTGGTGTTTTTCTTTATTCGTTGTTAACGTGGCTTTCCTCTTACTGGGCGGAGGGTACAAAACCAATCGTTATCGTCGTATTACTAACTGTTTGTGTAACAGAGATGTATTTATTTCGCCGAACATGGCTTCGACGAATGTGCCAATTTTTCCTTTTATTTGGAGTGTTAGTCTATTGGTTGGAGTGGGATATTGGGGGAGTATCCTTTACATCTTGGGATGAAATGCAGCAAGCAATCCTGTTTGTTGGAGATCAGTTATTGTATTATCTTCCCGTGTTTCTGATTGTATTAGGTACATGGATCATTTATATTGTGACAATTAGGTGGTTTGAATCAAAGTGGCGAGCGGTAGGAACTCTTTTTATTAGTGTGCTCTTTTTTTCTGTACTAGATACCTTTACTTCCTTATCTTTGTGGGTCGATATCGTCATAATGATTTGCGCAGTTCTTTTATTGTTAATGGTACATCAGTTTCGAGCACTAAGGGAAAAAAGCGAAGAGGCGTGGGAACACTTAACTGACTATCCTGAAACGTTTATCGTTCCAATAGCTGCGATTATGTCTATCGTTGTGTTTACTGGAATATTTGCCCCTGATATTCGACCTCTCGTTACAGATCCGTACACGTTATGGAAAAAACATAGTAGTTCCAAAGTGGAAACAGGTGTAAATCCAAATAGGAATAGTGATGCCAACAGTAGTTTACCAGTTAGTGGGGATAGTATTTCAGGGTATAGTCGAGATGATCAGGAACTAGGGGGTGGGTTTTCGTTCGACTACTCTCCTGTTATGACAATCGATACGTCTTATCCTACTTATTATCGTGGAGAATCTCGTTCTTTATATACGGGAGCAGGCTGGGTGGAGGATAAAGAGGATGAACTGTTCCAACAAGCTGTGTTTGTGGATGGGGAAGCGAGCACGTTTCAAGGTGATCGTGACTATATTGATACTTCTCTTTTAGAAACTCGGGAGATTACTCAAACTATCACATTTAGTCCGCGAATTGGAAGAACGTTTCCTGTTCTATTTGGTGCTTATTCTATATCAGAGCTTTCTATAACAGACTATTTTGAAGAAGAAGTAGGTTTGAGTCAAGA
This sequence comes from Evansella sp. AB-rgal1, assembly GCF_041820985.1. NCBI lineage: Bacteria > Bacillati > Bacillota > Bacilli > Caryophanales > Bacillaceae > Evansella > Evansella sp. AB-rgal1. Next base: position 91,965 of record NZ_JBGUAU010000001.1, on the reverse strand, counting down.
AAGAAGCCCAATCGTTGAGTATCGTTCATTGGAAAACGAGGATGCTGAAAACTCATTCATATGGCTTCCACATTCAGAAGAAATCCATTTTGTAAGTGACGACGAAACTGCTTTTCCTATGAAATATGAGGTTGTTTCCGAAATCCCCATCATTGATGAAACGAGTTTACGAATGGTAAATAACGTCAATCTAGAAGAAGGATACTGGCAAAGGTATTTGCAACTACCAGAAGAGTTACCGGACCGTATTTTTGACTTAGCGGAAGAAATTGTTGATCTGGATGCTTCTCAATATGATCAAGTATTGGCAATAGAATCGTTTTTAAAAGATACCTATGAATATACGACAGAGCCAGATACTAGTTTGGGAGAAAGTACGGACTTTGTGGATCGTTTTCTTTTTGAGGTGGAGGAAGGGTATTGTGACTATTTCTCCACAGCAATGGTTGTGCTAGCTAGAACTCTGGATATCCCAGCGCGTTGGGTAAAGGGATATACTCAAGGAACACGTGTGGAGGAAGAAATAGATTATTATTTTATGGAGCAAGATCCTACTGCACCTGGTACGTTCCAAGTTCGTAATTCGAATGCACATTCATGGGTCGAAGTTTATTTTGAGGGGTATGGATGGATATCTTTTGAACCGACGCCAGCGTTTTCTCTTCCGACACTGTATGCGACTGAGGAGGTTCCTGCTGAAAATGTAGAAGAGATAGATGTAGCAACAGATGGACAAGAGGAAGATAAAGGAACGTTTTCTCTTTCTGACATTCCTTGGTTCCACGTTGGCCTAATCGTAAGTATCGCAGTTCTTTCTGTTGCTCTTGTCGTAGTGGGGAAAAAACGGTCATGGCATTTTTCGAGAATATGGAGGGATTGGAAAAAAGGGAGATTAGCAACAACTTTAAATGAGAAAATAATCATCGAGTTTGAACGTTTTCTTCGTTTTGCGAACCGAAAAGGGTATGAAAAAGAGGAATATGAAACGATGAGAGAAACGTTTATTCGATGGGGGGAGAAAGATAGTAAATTAGAAGGTGATTTAATGCAGGTACTCCTTTTATTTGATAAGGCGAAGTATGGGAGCAGAGGTATGAGAAAAGTGGATCTTGAAAAAACCAGAAAAAAGGTAATGGATATAAAGAAAAGGATGAAGGGATAATCTTTATTCCCGGAAGAGCTTTAAGAAGGGGAAAGCGGGAAACGAATAGTGGTTTTATTCCCCCGAATGAAGTTTAGAAGAAGGAAACGGGAATCCAAGGGTAGATTGGATTCCCAAGTTATCCTTCCAAAGGAATAATTAAGATGTAACCAGAAGGAAAACTTCCTTCCAATCTTAAATAACCCGCCTAGTTAAAGAGATAGTAATTTTATTGCAGTAGAGGGAATGTGTTTTCCATTCTTACCCAATTGAATAGTGAGATATGGTAAGATAAAGTACAAAGAATAGAAGCAGTTTTCTACAGTAGGGGAGAGTGTGCGTATGATATTGCATAAGGTATTCGATGGTCTAAAGAATATGTTTTTGGACTTAGTTGCAATGGGAAAGGGCTTTATTTATGGATTTGTGATGGTAGGATTGTTTATTACCATTTGTAGTGCATTGATTTATGTTTTTTTCTTCTTAAAAAATGCAATCTTCTAGAAGTGGAGAATAGTGTGTGTGTAATTTAACCCATTCATGAGATAAAACTATCGTTACGAATACCTGATGTATTAGGAGGTAGAGATGAGTAATAATTGGAAGTCATGATAAAACTGAAAGGGAAAGTTCTAGGGGGAACATACGGGAAATACTTAAGTTCTTATCATCACAACAACTCACTTATTTTTCACGCTCCAGAAAATATTTATTGGCACGATAAGAATTGGGAAGGTCAAGGGTTTTGGAGACTAGAATGGTATGAACTACCAAATGGTGATGATGTTCTTTGCCTTTATGAACAAGAGACACCGACCCCTTTGGAATTTGAAGAATGCCCCCCATTGTCTAGTCAAAAATACATAGTGAAAGCCTCTAGCTATTCATCTTCTAACTCTTTGATAAAAAACGTCTTCGGATATGGAGCAGTTCCGAACGAAGAACTTCTTTATTCTATCGTCATACAGCTAGAGAATAACTTTGTACACATTATTGCAGGACCTGTTATAGAAATGAAGATTCTAGATAAACATCCGGAACTATCACATTATGACAGATTATTATTTACAACAGGGAATGAATGATCTAGTGCACAATGGGATATAAAACTACGCTGAGAGATACGAATACTAAATACTAATTAGGAATGAGTCTCGCACCTTCGATAAAAATCAGCATTGTCCTTAACTTAACCTTTATTTAAATAGATGATGATAAGTATCGAGGAGTTTAATTATTAGTCTTTCGATTCCAATTTCCCCAGCCATACTTGTTTTCATCAATACTTGAAATTTGCGTTGTTCCACAGTTATTTAAAAAATCAACAACAAAAAAAATTCTCACGTACTTAGTTATAAGATCGAACATTGTGTGAAAACCTCCTAAACACTTATATAAATTAATTATTGGATAGTTAAGCCAGAACTATACTAGGTGTAGTATTTCAGGCAATTTTTCTTTTCATCTTCACATCATTTCTATATAGTAAAAGTGAAGTAGTGATCTACATAGGAAAAAGCTTGAGGAGATGATAGTTTGCTAGAATTACAATGGTTTGAAATTGTAATGGTTATTTTGTGTGCAATGTTAATTGGTGTTTCAAAAACAGGCATACCTACATTAGGCATTCTTGTTGTTGCAACAATGGCTACCATTTTTCCAGCAAGAGAGTCGATTGGGATTGTATTACCAATGTTAATTGCTGCAGATATTATCGCAGTTACATATTATCGCCGAAGTGTTGATTGGAAGACTTTGTTAAAGCTTATTCCTTGGGTTCTTGGAGGAATTATCGCAGGGTTTATACTGTTATATACAATTGAAGCAAGTAGACCAATTGAAATCATTCTAGGTCTCCTGGTACTAATCTTGATTGGTGTCCAAGTATCGAGAGAGCGATGGGGTGCGAAGTGGTTGGAATCAATGCCAACAACAAAATGGTTTGTTGGAGTCATGGGAACATTAGCTGGTTTTACAACAATGATAGGGAATGCAGCGGGCCCAATTATGGCTATCTTTCTCATTGCGATTGCATTGCCTAAAGAAAAGTTCATTGGTACTGGTGCTTGGTTTTTTTTATCCGTGAATCTAATCAAAGTTCCTATGTATATTAGCCTAGGTTTAATTACAATAGGAACAATTACTTTTAATGCATGTCTAATTCCTGCTATTCTGGTAGGAACATATTTAGGAATAAAATTACTGCCGCGAATTCCACAAAAGCATTTTAATACCATTATATTAATATTAGCTACTATTGGAGGATTGCGCTTACTACTACCATAACTAACAAAGTTGTAGGTTAATCTTTTTTCTAAGAAGAGAATGTATAACATTTCTAGGTAATGTCTATGGAACTTACTATACGTCAAATACAATCTTCCCACGAATTATTCCCCACGTCCTACTCCGTTTTGCATCAGTATTAATGGTAGTGTTTTGGTGAAAATTATGATCATCAGTGGCCGCAAAATTTAGGATAAATATGGGTGGACTTTTAGGATCCATTATAAAGTATATGATGTTCCTCCTTGTGTTAAATTTGTTATCTAATACACTTTTTCTACAATCACTATTTTCGGAAAATAGGTTCTCTGAATTAGGAGATAAGAGATTTGTTTTCCGAAAGATCATGATATTCTAGTACTATTAGTTTTGGAAAGGGGTGACTGTATGAGGAAGTATGAGAAAGATTTCTATTTTGAGCAGAGAGACAAATTGATTAAAAAGCTTCCAGAGCCTGAAAAATCGGTGTTTCTTTATTTTAGAAAAGTGGAAAAAGCGCATTTAGAACAACATGGAAGACTTATAGTTAATGGAAAAACCCCAATCAAAGTAACAGCAGAACATTTCATGATGAGTGAGGGTGAAACGAAGAAAGTTTGTTTAAGAGCCACAATTTTACTAAAGGAGATGATGCAAAAGTAGACTCATGTGAGGTATCCCTCTAAACAAGGATTATTTGTATTCCATAGCGAATTATATAAAAGTCAAGGAGTATTAAGGGGGGCGTGTATTGGAAAATGTATATATCAATATACTAATAATTATTGTTAGTATTCTTATTTATCATATATTTATTACTATACATCAAATATTCAAAAAAAATAGTAAGTACGTACTCGTTATATTATCGGCACTATCTATAGTTCTCTGTATGCATTTTCCGATATACGAGCAACATGGACATGTTTATGATCTTCGTTTTATACCAATGTTTATTGGTGCAATTTACGGTGGGAGAAATGTCGTTTTATCTTTGGTTATATTTTCAGTAGTGAATCGCTTTTTTATTGGTGGCGACGGTTTCTATGTATATTTAATTACCATAACAGTTGTGCTTTTTTTTCTTTACTATTGGTATATTCCAAGATTTAACTCTCTATTGTTAAAACAAAAATTGATCTATTCTATGTTTATAGCTATGTTTTACCCAATACTTGAGTTTCTTATCTGCCATTTATGGTTCGGTACACTTGAACATATCCCGCCAAGACTGATAGGTGTAAGTTTAATTACTAATTTATTCGTAACTGTTGGTGTTATATATTTAATTGAATATTTAAGAAAAGCGAATGAATTGATGGAAAATTATTATATTCAAGATAAGTTTAAAGGATTAAGTGAAATGGCTTCCTCCATATCACATGAAGTTCGAAATCCACTAACGGTTACAAAAGGTTTTATTCAACTTGTAATGAATGATGAGAAGATTGAAATAGAAAAAAGAAATCTTCATCTAGGGCTTGCATTGCAAGAACTTAATCGTGCAGAATCAATCATTACGGATTATTTGACCTATGCAAAACCTTATGAAGAAATAAATTTAGAACAACTGGATGTAATTGAAGAAATAAAATATACTGTGAACGTCCTAAATCCTTTAGCGTTAATGAATAATGTTCATATTCAAGTGAAACATCAACAAAATGAGGCATATTTAATAAAGAATGATAAAAAGAAATTCCATCAAATTATCATTAATTTATCTAAAAATGCAATAGAGGCTATGCCAAGTGGTGGGGATTTAGTAATAAAGATTTCTAAAGAAAGTAAATTTGTAAGTATTGAGATTTCCGATACGGGTGTTGGTATGACAGAAGAGGAATTATCAAGGCTGGGAACACCATTCTTCTCCATGAAAGAGAAAGGAACAGGATTAGGTACAATGGTGGTGTTTAGTTTAGTAGATACATTAAACGGTCGCATATCAGTTACTAGTATAAAGAGGGAAGGAACGACGTTTCAACTTTTATTTAAGAGTGTTGATCACATAGCAGTTAGTGAATAGAATAACGAAAAATAAAGAGGCTGAGACAAAAGCGTTTCCAACGCTGGGAAATCCGAACGAAACTAGAACAAACAATTACAGATTTTTGTGGGAAATATAGTAGACTATATGTAAGCGTTTCTTTTTTTGTAATCCTCAGACAGAAAGGAAGGTTACAGTATGAAAGATCTTATTTACGTATGTAAACTTCAAGAATTAGAAGATGTAGGGGTAAAAGTAGTGAAAGGTGGCGGACATGGTATTGCAGTTCTATATGAAGATAACCATGTTTATGCTGTAGACAACAGATGCCCTCATTTAGGTTTTCCATTACATATGGGCAGTACTTGTGATGGGATCCTTACATGCCATTGGCACCATGCTCGTTTTGATATAAAAAGTGGTGGGACATTAGACCCGTGGGCAGATGATGTAACAACCTATCCAGTGGTAGTAAAAGCAGAAGAAGTTTTTGTGAATCCAACTCCCTATAACAAACAATCCGTAGCGAAACTAAGAAGACGACTGCGCGAAGGTTTAGAACAAAATATTAGTCTAGTTATTGCAAAAGCGGTTGTAGGGTTAGTTGAAAATGGAGAATCACCAAAGAACATTGCGCAAATAGGGGTAGAGTTTGGAACGAAACACCGTCAGAGGGGTTGGAGGTCTGGATTAACAATCCTAACTGCAATGACGAATGTCCTACCATACCTAGATAAAAATGGTAAAATATTAGCTTTATATCAAGGATTAGTTCATGTTGCAAGAGAAAGTGCAAGCATGGGAACTCGATTTTTACTTGGCCCTTTACCAAATACTGAAAAGAAACCAACCATGAAACAACTAACAGAGTGGTACAGACATAGTATAGAGGTAAGGGATACCCAAGGTGCAGAGAGAGTATTATTAACTGCTATTGAAATAGGTGCATCCACAGAGGAACTGTCAGATATGATGATGACAGCAATTACGGATCATTTTTATATGAACGTAGGTCACACGCTTGATTTTCATAACAAGGCATTTGAGGTTCTTTCACAATTAGGGGGAGAAAATAAACAATATATTTTAGCTTCATTACTCCCAGAATTAGCAAATGCATCAAGAAGTGAAGAATCTAATAGTTGGCAAGCCCCTATTAATCTTGTTGAACCGCTTCAAGAGGCATTCTCCAGAATACCTAGTTTCGAGAATAGTACCACAGATGAACACGGTGTTGATGAGGAAGAACTTGTTCAACAATTATTAAGTGACCAACCTATAGAAACCATTCATCAATTAACAAAAGCACTACAGCAAAAAATGTCACCAACTAGATTAGCACAGCTAGTAACGGTAGCTGCAGCTGAAAGAGTTGCTCGTTTTCACGTACAAAATGAATTTCGCGACTGGATAACAGTTCTTCATACATTCACACACACCCACGCAGTACATGAATCATTGAGAAGATCTTCAAGTAAAGAGCTAACAAGAGCAATTTATCATGGGGCAATGAGTATTTATCTAGATCGGTTTCTAAATACTCCATCAGCTAGAAGACCCAAGGTAGATGAGAATTGTACACATATATCCAATACGAATGAACTATTAGAATTACTAAATAAACAACAACAAACGGACGAAGCTGCAAAGTGGGTAGTAACATATCTTGAGAGTTCTGGAGATAAAGTGGAGTTGTTTAATACCCTAGGTCATGCGCTATTAAGAGAAGATGCGGAGTTTCATTCCTTTCAAATGTTTGAAGCTGCTATAACAGAACATGAACATTGGAGGAAAGAGGATTCGTCACTTTCATTAAAGGCACAAGAAACTCTCATCATTGCAGTGACAAGATACTTGGCATCACATGCACCTACTTCAAGAGAAATTCCTCACACTGCGAGAATCGCTATGCGTTTACATCGAGGTGAGAAGTTATTTGAGGAATAAAAAACAAAAGGTGCGTCAAAGGACACTGTCCTTTTGACGCACCTTTTTAACATGTCTAGACTAATTACGCAATTACGGTTGCGCCGATAATTACTAAGAGGATGAACAAGACTAGCACCAACGCAAAACCATTAGTGTAATACATTATTCCAGCCTCCTTATGGTAAGACATAGAAGGAGACGTTATCTCCTTTATTTTTATCATATGTGTAGTACTCTAATTTGTTTGGATGTTACCCTAGATCTCACAAACTTCTTGTTTGTAATTTATATAGTAATAAATATACATGAATGTTTTGTGAATAGAAGTAAGAAAAAGTTCGTGAATGTTTCAGACATTTAAAGTCATTTTCCGATTATCGCTCGGATTTCTCATGTTAAATCGATAAGTACAACGACGATAGTGTGTCAGAAAATGTAATTCCTAGTCAATAATAGTCTGAATATTTTAATATGGGAAACCTTAACAATGTGTTACGATAAATTCCGTTATTAAATAACTAACTTACTAGGTGGTGGCTGAATGCAAAAAAATTCTAAAATTATAAAGGAAGAGGATGAAATAGCAAAAGAAATGGAAGACGAAGATTTTTATACACTTCTTGAGGGTGATCGTCTTTAATTTTTAATATATATAATGGATCTGGAGGAATTAATTTGAAAAGAAAAGATTGTGTAGGAATGCTGTTAGCTGGTGGGCGAGGAACAAGGTTAAAAGACTTAACCGATTATAATGCAAAACCTGCAGTTCCATTTGGAGGAAAGTACCGTATTATTGATTTTACATTAAGTAATTGTAAAAATTCCGGAATTGATACAATTGGAGTATTGACGCAATATCAACCTCACTTATTACATTCATATGTAGGGAATGGAGATGCATGGGATTTTCAACAAAAGCATGGAGGGTTAACAATTCTTCCACCATATCAATGTAAGGATTCGGATCATTGGTACGAAGGAACTGCTCATGCGATATATCAAAACATGCATTTTATTGAACAATATGATCCAGAGAATGTGCTTGTCATTTCAGGAGATCACATATACAAAATGGACTATAACATTATGCTTAAGGAACATAAGCAGATCGATGCAGATGTTACCATATCTGTAATGGAGGTTCCTTGGAATGAGGCAAGTCGTTTTGGTATTATGAACATAGATGAAAAGAATAACAGAATAGTCGATTTTGAAGAGAAACCAGCTTTTCCAACCTCCAATTTAGCATCGATGGGTATCTATATTTTTAAGTGGAGCGTATTAAAAAAATATTTGATAGAGGAAGAGACAAAGGAATGCTCATCTAAAGATTTTGGGAAGGACATTATCCCTAGTATGTTATTAAATAATCAAAAATTGAATGCACACACTTTCAACGGGTATTGGAAAGATGTTGGAACAATTGAAAGCTATTGGGAAGCAAACATGGACTTATTAAAAAATGATACTAATATATTTTTATCAAACAGAGGGTGGGAGATTAATACCGTTGAAAAAACAACTCCACCTCAATTCCTTGATGAAGGCGCGATTGTGAAGCAGTCAATCATAAGTGGTGGTTGTGAAATCTACGGTCAAGTTACCCGCTCTGTCTTATCTACGGAAGTTAAAATTGGAAAGGGATCAGTTGTAAAAAATTCAGTGCTTTTGCCTGGAGCAACTATTGGAGAATTTTGTGTTATAGAAAATGCCATTATCGGTGAAGGTGTATCTCTACCGATGAATTTTAAGTTGAAACCTAATAATAATAAGATTGAATTAGTTGGAACATCCATTATTGAGGATAGTAGAATTTTTAGTGTAAGGTAAATAAAAAAATCACTTCGTGAAGAAGTGATTTTTTCATTTTTATAAGTTTTATAGTGTTAAAGAAATGTTACATTTATTGAATCTCTTGTGGGCTTTTAGGTTAATTCAGATTAATATCCGTAACCGCCACCAACAACAACTGCACCAATAATTGCTAAAAGTACGAAAATCACTAAAACAAAGGCAAAGCCTCCAAAATGGGATTGTGTATGTGACATTCTTTTCAGCCTCCTTAAATTTGAAAGTCAAAATGTTATTAACGAGAATTTGATTCTCTAATTATACCGTATGATTTATTGAAGGAATTGATTGTATATTTGCCTATGACGTCTCAAAATATTAATTCGTCTACCTCGAAAATTCTGTAGTGTACGATTAGTTCGTGTTTAGGAATATGCGAAATGCAGACCTTACTGATATATAATATAACCTGAAACGCTGGTCGTCACATTGGCAGGATCTACCGTTAATATTGCCAAACCTCTGGGAACGATCAATGAGGTATCATGCTACGACCATACAAACCCTTCCTGCGCCAAAAAAGGAACAGATTAACCAAAAATTGAAAGAATTGCATCCCGATAGAAATGTGAATCTTACTAACACATTTGATTACCAAACATTTTCTGGATTGTTGAAAAACAATGACATCCACGTAGATTTGGATGAAATGCTAGAGCGATTTATTGCTCAAGCTGTTTGCAAAGAATATTGTGAAACACTCCTTAAACAAAAGACTTTGTAATACATAAAGAGGTGGAACTAAGTAATATTCCGCCGCTTTTGTTGTAAGAAAAACCGCTGCTGTTCATTCTCCACGGTCTCAACTACGCTGGTGGAACTGCCGAACAACGTTCGTGAATTCTGTCTAAGTACGTACCCATACCTCCTGTGGGATAAACGACGTCATTTCTCCATCCTAGCTCCTGTCTGTTACAGAGTCTCACTTCTGTTCTCCTTTCCGCAGGACATTGTAAACATCCTTGAAACCGTACTAGCTTTTCAAGAAGTTTGTGGATTTACGAACAATATATATAGTTGAAAGCACTAATTTTCTAATCAGGTTATTATCATCTGATATAGGTTCAGAGGTTTGAGTACAACATCTGTATATTCATTTTTATGCATACAAGATACAAGTAATTCTAAGTTCCTATTGTTTTTGTATAGAGAGAGTAATATTCTTAATTTTGACATTATCCAACATAAAAATCTAACGAAATATTACAAAATATAGTAAAATATTCTCAGTTGTTAACAAAATGTTCAAAAAAGATAGTGAAAATAGTCGGAATATCCCTTATAATTATATTATAGAATACAAGAGAAAAGGTGATGTAGGTGAGCCAATTAAGCGATGAGCTGTTACTCGAAGCATATGATATAGCAAAAGATCTTAGTTTATCCAGTGAGTTCTTAACATTACTTGAATTTGAAATAAATTTAAGAGGTTTATATAAAGCATTAAAAACGGAAAAAGTGTTCACTATTTAGAACGTAAGAAGAAATAAGATAAGAGCCTGGCCAGTGCCAGCTCTTATTTTTTATAATTATGCATGAATGTAAGTATTTTCCCTCTTCATCTTTTACAATTACTTGACCGGGGCTCTTGTATTCCCTGGCTACTACTAAACTACGTAAGATAAGGTCTTTTGCCTCAAGTCTTGACTTTACAGATTAAGAAGAAGAGATTTATAGACATTTTCAATTGACGTGTTACAATATTGGTACATAGTACATATAAGGGAGATAGTCTCATGAAACTTTGGTTTAAGAAAATTTCCGTAATCCTTATAACTTTTATGACGTTGGGTGTTTTCATACCACCGACGTATTTAGATGCTCACGGAGACAATAAAGAGTATTCCTCAAATTCAAATTCTAATATAGGTGAACAAGACCTTTCGTCATATACTGAAGATAATTTTACAAGTAATTTAGAGGAAGAACTTGATTTTTCCAATAGCTATGTTGGATCTGAAGAGTATGATACTAGTGAATATTATATAGACTTCTTAACGGATTTAGCGAAGGAACAGATGGTTACTAAACTCGGTCCTAAAATTATTACTCAAGTAGAAGAAGATTTGATAAATAATATTATGCCAAATATGGAAGATGTTGTGAAATCTATCCTAGCAGAAGCAGGAGAAGAGGATATCCAAAATTTTAGTATCTCAGAACAGCCAGCAAGAGGGTATGGGGAGAAAATTTTCAATATTTATAATCAGAAAACAAATAAAGAAGTTGCAAGGTTTGATGTACGACGTGACATAAGACCGAAAGATGGATATTGGTTTAATTTTCATTACCATTTAAGTGACGATGATTTTGAAACACACCATGAATTAGGGGAAGTATATTGGGATAAAAATACTCCGCCAAAATGGATGTCATAGTAGATGGAAAATCCTTAGTATCAGTGATTATTGATACTAAGGATTTTTATTGAATCATTATATTCTACGCATAAGATTATGTTTAGAATATAAACGATTTTTCTCCTGTTCGAGTATTTTTCTATTCTCATGATCTTGTTTAACGTTTGGTTTAAATTGTTGTTTTATTTTTGAGAATAATGACATGTTATCTCACCTCACAGTTTCTTTCTTACTTATAGTCTAAACATTTCATAACATAATCAAAACGTTCTTGAGGTTGTTATTCGCTCCTCCCATGGTCTGAGTTTTCTCTCCAACGAAAGTTTACTATAAATTAATTTTAATCTCCTTAGGTAGGCGTTGAGGAGCGTTAGGTACATTACGTGGTTCAAAGTTCACGACATCGGAAGAAAAAATATGGATTACTACTTGTCCTTTTATTGTCTTTGCCTTAATCAATATTGGTTGGTTATGAATGTTTTTAAAAGTAAAATCAGGCCCGTACCAACTCACGGTAGCATCCCTTCCAGGTGGAACATACGGCACCCTTCGACTATGTGAATATCGCTGAATCATCTCAACTCCAGCACGATCTACTGCATTAAATAAGGTGGATGACACTTGACATATTCCTCCACCAATCCCTTCGTACAATTCTCCTTTCACGATAACTGGGGCAGGTAAATAGCCTTTCTCGAGGGTTCTTTCTCCAACAACTTCATTAAAAGAAAAAATCTCTCCTGGAAAAACAACAGCATTATTAATAGCTTCAGAAGCAAGACTTATATTATGTGAACGTTCATGATTTCTTTGATTGAAATAAGTAACATAACTACCTATTTGTTTCACGCGTATTTCTGCTAGTAATTCACTATCAACTTTTGGATGAATGGGTATAAGAGGTACATTCATTTTTGCTGAGCCTCGTCCGAAATAATATGTATAAAACTGTTTTTTAAATGCTAACTGGTTTAAAGCATAACCATCCTCGCCTGGTTTAATTTCTCCAGAATCATTAATAAATGCATTTCGCGGTGGATTGTAAACTTCTAGTTTTACTTTTTCCATTAAACCTTGAAATGTAGTCATATCAATTACGGAATCGCCAAAAATAGGAGAATAATACGCAGCTCTATTGACAGTAGCAAGTGTTTTATCTTCATGAGTGAGTAATAAATTATCGTTCGTTTTAGAAAAAGGTGCGATTAGTAATAGTAACGCTAAAAATAAGTTATGCATAAAAAAACCTCCTTTTATAAGTATTCGTAAGGAGGCGGTTTATCATGTAGATAAGTCTTACTAAATTTTCCCCATGGAGAAGCCATGAAACAAACGGCCACCATATGGATTCAAAATTAGGTCAGTTAATTCAATAATCTTCTCTTTTCTACCAGTTTGATAAAAATCTTCAAATGCAGTTACAAATTGTTCTGTAAAAGTTTCATCATAATTTCTTAGTGCACGCACGAGCCATTTTGATTCGCCAATCCAACAACCGTTTGTTCGAAGCACAAACTCATGAATCCAGGTTGCTAGCGTGTTAGCGATAAAAATAGCCTCTGATCTATCTGCTGAACCGATAAAATCATCTAATGCGTCAGTAAGGAAATAACGTTTTAATTCTATTTGCTCTTTTGACCATGGTTCTGGACCATTTTGTAACATTTGAAGCGCTTCTTTTTTAATAGGAGTTACAATTCCACGATCTACTAATACAATTCCTTCAGCTACCATTTTTTGGTGTGTAGGCATTGCGCATTCCAAGTCTTCTTTAAAGATTTCCTTATAGGAGTGTAAGTTATGAGCAAAGATTTCTATTGGCCATCCTTTAAACATAATAGATTCTCTAAACGGAAATAAAAGACTTGAATCAAAAATAACGATATCTAAATCAGATGTTGGTGTTCCCTCCCCTCGAACGACACTCCCTGCTAAAATAGCTCCATCACAAGTCGAATGATTAGAAAATATAAATTGACTAGCGGCTTCTAAAGGTTGAAGTTTCCCCAAAGTGGTCTTACCTCACTTTACTTTTCTAAGAATAAGAATATTTTATTACCACTAATTATATGAACGAATAGGTAGTACAATATCCGTTTATTTGAAATGATTTTTAGCAAATTAAATGATGTACTATCTTGACACGAAAATAATGATATGATAAATAAATAATGGGGTTAGCACTCGGATAAGTAGAGTGCTAAAATAGAAAGAAAAGAACATAAGCAGTTAAAAGGAATATAATTGAAAAGGAGAAATTGATATGGAGAAGAAAGAATTTCAAGCAGAATCAAAAAGACTATTAGAAATGATGATTAACTCCATTTATACACAAAAAGAAATTTTCTTAAGGGAGTTAATATCAAATGCAAGTGACGCAATTGATAAGATTTATTACAAAGCGCTAACAGACGATTCATTAACCTTTGAAAAGGATAGTTATTACATAAAAGTCTCGGCAGATAAAGAAGCAAGAACATTAACACTTACAGATACAGGAATCGGGATGACAAAAGAGGAACTAGAAAACAACCTTGGAGTGATTGCAAAAAGTGGTTCCCTCGCTTTTAAAAATGAGAATGAATCAAAAGAAGGTCATGACATTATTGGTCAATTTGGAGTAGGTTTTTATTCTGCATTTATGGTGGCCGATGTTGTAACGGTTGTGAGTAGAGCATTAGGTAGTAGTGAGGCATACAAATGGGAGTCAGAAGGTACAGATGGATATTCCATTGAACCTCATCAAAAGGATTCAGTTGGTACTGTGATAACATTAACATTGAAAGAAAATACTGAAGATGAGAACTTTGATGAGTATCTGGAAGAGTATAAACTGAAAAGTATTATCAAGAAGTACTCTGATTTCATTCGCTACCCTATTAAAATGGATGTTACGGTACAGAAGCCAAAAGAAGATAGCGCAGATAATGAATTAGAGGACCATGAAGAAGAGCAAACAATTAATAGCATGGTGCCAATTTGGAGAAAAAACAAGAGTGAGTTAACTGATGAGGACTATATTAACTTTTATCAAGAAAAGCGATACGGTTTCGATAATCCTTTAAAGCATATTCACATTAGCGTCGACGGGATGCTTCGCTATAACGCTATTCTATATATTCCTGAAAATATTCCATTTGATTATTATTCAAAGGAATTTGAAAAGGGGTTAGAGTTATATTCTAGTGGTGTTTTAATTATGGACAAGTGCGCTGATGTTTTACCAGATTACTTCAGTTTTGTTAAGGGTATGGTAGACTCCGAAGATCTATCCCTGAATATTTCTCGTGAAATGCTGCAACATGACCGTCAATTAAAGCAGATTGCCAAAAATATTAAGAATAAAATCAAAAGTGAGCTTCAATCACTATTGAAAAATGATAGAGAAAATTATGAACAGTTCTATAAGTCATTCGGGCGGCAACTGAAATATGGTGTGTACAGTGACTTTGGTAGTAATAAAAATGACTTGCAGGATTTATTGATGTTCTATTCTTCTAAAGAGAAGAAGATGGTTACGTTGGACGAGTATGTCTCAAACATGCCAGAGGATCAAAAGTATATCTATTATGCATCTGGAGATAGTTATGAGCGAATTGATAAGCTCCCTCAAACGGAGATGGTTTCAGAAAAAGGTTATGAAATCTTATACTTTACAGAAGATATTGATGAGTTTGCAATTAAAATGTTAATGACATACAAAGAAAAAGAATTCAAATCTGTTTCCAGTGGTGACCTGGGAATTGAGGAAGAAATATCAAAGGAAGACAATGATACAGAAGAAAGTAACAACAAAGAGCTCTTCGACTATATGAAAGACATCCTAGGAGACAAAGTAAAGGATGTAAGAGCATCGAAACGCTTAAAGTCTCACCCTGTCTGTTTATCAACAGAGGGGGAAGTTACAATTGAAATGGAAAAAATCCTGCAACAAATGCCCGATAACCAAAATGTAAAAGCGGATAAAGTATTAGAAATAAACGTGAACCATGAGGTGTTTGAAAAATTAAGAACATCCTTTGAGTCTGATAAAGACAAAGTAAAACTATTTACAGGGTTGCTATATAACCAAGCACTCCTAATCGAAGGCTTGCCAATCCAAGATCCAGTGGAATTTACAAATGATATTTGTAAAGTGATGGTGTAAATAATAAAAAAGTCCATTTTAGAACCACACAGTGCTACCAATACTGTGTGGTTTTTCATGTCCTAACTCGTGATTTTGTTATTCTTTAATAATTTATTACTACGTTAAAATAGGGAAAATTAACCTGATTTATAGGACTTATCTTTGAATTTCGAAATTGGTGCTATTTCTGAGATATTATCATGTATAATTTTTTTATTAATAGGAATTTTTAATACTACGAAAATATGGATCGAATTTACTGAATGGAGTGGCACAATGTCGAAGGTAAAGTCTTTTTTTTCACAACTGAAGTTGAAGTTATTAAAGAATAAGCAAGTTAACAAAACTATGTCATCGTGGATGAATGTGGGGATACGTGTAAAATTATTAGTTACTTTTAGCATTGTTATAGCTCTTTTTTTCATTGGATTTATCATTAGTTTCTTTCAAATGAACAAGGTAGAAGATGAGGTTCGATTTCTAGAAAATCAATCGGCAAGAGCAGTTATGGCTACTGATATAACTGCGATCTTTCGTGGAAAGTACATTGCAATTAGTGATTATGCCCGATTAGGGGTGTTTGATGAGGAGCAATATGAAACTTATGAAACAACACTATTGAATATCTTGAATGAATTTGAAAATACAATGGTTACAGAAGAGCAGCAAGTCTTATTCGAACAAATTGTACATAATAATAATCGTATGAACCGAAATATAGATGATATGTTACGTAGCTTTGCAATGAATGAACTTCTTATGTTAGAAATGAACACGCTGGTTCATGTTTCTGCTACAGCGGCACAGGAATTATCTGAAATAATGCTACTTCAAATGCAAGAAGCTGGAGAGGAAGCATCAGGAGCTGTATTTAGTACAAAGACAATCTTTACAATAGTATTTATAATAGCTTTTGTTCTTGGAACAGCACTTTTTGTAATAATTAGTAACAGAATGATTAGCACTATTAAACAAATAATGTCCATGGCAGCAAGCATAAGTAAAGGCAACTTAGATATTTCGAAAATAGAAGACACTTCAAACGATGAACTTGGCAAACTAAGTGTTTATATGAACAAAATGGTGGAAAACCTACGTGAATTAGTTCAACAAATCTCAATTACTTCTGAACAAGTTGCGGCTTCGTCAGAGGAACTTACAGCAAGTGCGGAAGAGACTAGCAGTGCAACAGAAAGTATTTCTAACTCAATTCAGGAGGTTGCCATTAGCTCCGATAAGCAACTGGATAGCGTGAAAAATGTTTGGGAGTCTGCTAATGAAATATCTACAGGTATGGTACAAATAGCATCGAGCATAGAGCAGGTAAATTATGTTGCATTAACGTCGAAAGAAACCTCAGAACAAGGAATAGAAGTAGTTTCAAAAGCTGTAAATCAAATGAAAGTAATTAGTGATAAAGCAAATATAACAGGAAGAATTATAAATGAATTAAGCAATAAATCAAATGAAATTGGAAAAATCGTTAGTGTAATTACAAATGTAGCAGATCAAACGAATTTATTAGCATTAAATGCTGCAATTGAAGCGGCGCGAGCAGGAGAACATGGTAGAGGTTTCTCGGTTGTTGCAAATGAAGTCCGTAACTTAGCAGAACAATCTCGAGATTCTGCAAAACAAATTCGATCTCTTATTACTGAAATTCAATATGACATTAATGAATCAGCAACAGCAATGAGCGAGGGGAAGATTTCTGTAGAAGAAGGAATTACGATTGTTGATAATGCTGGTAAATCCTTTCAAGGTATTTATGAAGCAGTAAATGGTGTTTCTTCACAAGTACAGGAAGTTTCAGCGGCTGTAAAGCAAATAACATCTAGTGCAGAATCAATGTTAATAACGATGGATGAGATGGAAAAAATTACGGAAAATTCTGTGAACTACACAAAAAATGTTACTGCTTCTGCCCAAGAACAGAATGCATCGATGCAAGAAATTTCTGCATCCTCAGAAGCATTAAGTGAAATGGCAGAGGAGTTGCAATCATCTGTAAGAAGGTTTTCATTGTAGGAGATGGAAATAGCATAGAGGCACTGAAAAAAGCTCGCTTATAACTTTTTCAGTGCCCTATTTTAATTATTATTGGTATTTACCACGGTCTTCTAGGATACCAAGGATACGGGAACCAAGGATATCCAGGTGGCCAGTAATATAGTGTGGTGGCCATGGGCGCCGAGGAGGCCATGGGTGGCGAGGTGGAAAAGGATGCCTCGGTGGTCTTGGATGCCAAGGCCCACCACCATGATGGAATGGATACATAGAATCACTCCTTTTTCGCTTGATAACATATCAAATTAATCAACTCATAAGAAAGAGCTTGTCCAAAGAAGAAATAGGTAGAGAGTGGAAGGCGAGTATACTAGAATCATAGAGAAATAGATTAACAACTAGATATTTTGACTCAAAACCCGTTGCAGTATATGAGGGTGAATGATTGGTTATTAAGTAATATTACATAGTAAAGGAACATATAAAGTTTTAGCAAAAAGGACAGAGCGAGAGTCTATCATGACATATCCATGTGAAGTACTTGCAGTTACAGGAAGTCTGTATAAGAAGAAGCCTGTGCACGTATGCAACAGGCTTCTTCTTATTTTTGTAAGTCAATTTTTATCTCTAATTCCTCAATAAAATTCGGGATATCATTCTGAAATACAGCAATAAATAGGTCATCAAGAGGAGGAGCTTTCAAGAAGGTAGCTTTATATTGGTTAATTGTACCTTCTACACGAGCAGGTGGCATATCGTCTGTATAATAGTGATTGCCATTACTGTCCTCTAAGCGAAATGAAGATGACTGACTATACGCATCTTCGCCATCGATAATGTATGAAATGGTAGTGACGCCGTCATTTTCCTCAACAGAAAGTACTGTCATATCACCAATACCTCCCTGAGAAAGAGAAATCACTTCTCCAGACCATTTTTTCTTTTGAACTTGAATGGCTTCTTCCCTTGATTCCAAATATGGCTTAACTGTCAGGGAGTTTGGAATTGTATCTAACGGCTCAAACGTATATTTCAATGATTGAATGACCTTATCTCCTCGTTGAATACCTCCACCACCACCACCGAATGGTTGGAGTACGCGTCCTTGATCATCTACCACTAAATATTGTATAAATTGTGAATTGTCTATATTCTCTATCCTTGAAGTGTCCTCCACAGTTCGAAATGCAATTTCTGTTGCTGTTGGGAAAAAAGTAATCATATCATAGTGTAATATTATATCTTTCGTTTCCTTCGTTATATTAACAAGAAAAGAATCGCTGTCACCTTGACGTTCTACAGGTATGTTAACTTTCCATGAACGTCCTTCCCATGGAGATATTTCTAGAATGAAATTGTCTGGAATTTCATCAATAGGACGAAGGCTTAACGTTTCAGCATAGTTTCCATTATCTAGCTCTAAACCACGTGCCCCCCAACCCCCGTCTATATATTGTCCGTCTATTCCAAATCGAATATCTCTTAGCAAGTTTTGATTCGGTTTGGGGTTTGTAGGGTCTAATGATTCAATAATATAACCGATATGAATCTCAGATCCGTCATAAAGGCTTTCTGTAAAGGTAACTCTATGTCTGTCAAACTCAATTTGTTGTCCTAATTCGATTGTTAGCCCTTGTTCACTACCCTTTTTTAATCCTATATTCCCGACTGTTTCAAATACTGACCCGACTATAGGGATTGACCTGAAAGTATCGGCAGCTGTTGGTGAAATATAGCTCATTCCTAATGATGTAGTGAAAGCTACCAATATGGCAGCTACACTTAAAGAGAGCTTAGAAAGACGTCTATTCCTTGGTAATCGTTGTAGAGTATCCTCAATATGAGTTGTAATTATTTTTGGAGGGAGTTTATTAACTTCCTTTTTTATTTTATCTTCCCATTTTTCCATTGGACTTCATCCTCCTGTTCTAAAATTTCACGCATTTTCTCTCGAGCTCTTCGTAATCGAGTTTTAACCGTATTTTCTGGTACTTCATAAATAGATGATAAATCTTGAATAGATATATCTTCAATATGATATAACTTGATTAGTTCCTGTTGTTCATGAGGTAATACACTTAGAAGCTCCTCTACCTCTATGGATTCATAACCTTTCTCTAGGGAGGAGGTCTCTTTCCAGTCTTCAAAAGGAACAATGTTTTTCCTCTTTCTAACTATTTGATAACACTCATTCATTAAAATTCGAATAATCCATGTCTTAAAATACTGTGGCTCCCTTAAAGAAGATAGTTTTTCGAATGCTTTTACAATGGTCTCTTGAATTGCATCAGCACAGTCTTCATTACGTGAGAGAATTGTTCTAGCAATACGATACAAAATTAGTTGATGACTTGTTACTAGTTTTTCAAATGATGAAACCTTTCCACGCTGAGCTCTTTTAACCTCTTTGCTTATATTCAATAGGATTTACTCCTTTCCATCTGACCTGTTCGTTAGATACATTATGGCCTTGTAAGGTTTCATTATTTTTAAAAAATGAGAAGGGAAAGCTTTGTTTTCTAAAATCAATTAATCTTTCATCACATATCACATTATCGCATGTGTGCCTGTGATCAGATACTTTTTAAACATAACTTTAAGATTTTAAGTTAGAAATAACTGGCTAAACTAAGTTATAATAAATGGATCGTCTAAAAAGGTGGTTTGAATTATGTCAGATAAACAATTTCGAGTTCTTTTATACTATAAATATGTACCAATAGAGAATGCAGAAAAATTTGCAGAAGATCATTTAGAGTTTTGTAAACAGCTCGGTATTAAAGGACGTATTTTAGTTGCAGATGAAGGAATTAATGGTACAGTATCAGGTACTGTAGAACAAATGGAAAAATACAAAGAGATCATGCGTAATGACCCTCGTTTTCATGATATGGTATTTAAAGAAGACGAGTCGGATAGTCATGCATTTAAAAAGATCTTTGTCCGTTATCGGAAAGAATTGGTCACCCTTCGATTAGAAGATGATATTAATCCTTTACAACAAACCGGAGAATACTTGAGTCCAAAAGAGTTTTACGAAAAAATGCAACACCCTGATACAGTAGTCATTGATGCTAGAAATGACTATGAATATGACCTTGGTCATTTTCAAGGTGCTGTTAGACCCGACATTCGTTCATTCCGTGAGCTACCGGAATGGGTTCGTGAAAATAAAGAGAAATTTAAGGATAAGCAGATTCTAACATATTGCACAGGCGGAGTTCGTTGTGAGAAGTTTTCTGGATGGTTAAAGGAGGAAGGCTTCGAAAACGTAGGACAACTTCATGGTGGGATTGTTACTTACGGCAAAGACCCTGAAGTAAAAGGCCAGCTATGGAATGGTCAATGTTATGTCTTTGATGAAAGAATTAGCGTTCCTATAAATCAAGTAGAACATGTTATAGTTGGCAAGGATTATTTTACTGGAGAGCCATGTGAACGATATGTAAACTGTGCCAACCCAGAATGCAACAAGCAAATTCTTACTTCGGAAGAAAATGAACACTTTTATATGAGAGGTTGTTCACCTGATTGTCGTGTCCATCCTAGAAATCGTTATATAGAGGAACATGAATTAACAGAAGAAGAGGTTCAAAATAGATTAAATAAAATAAAAGAAAAACATTAAGAAAAACTAATATAAATTAGTAAAAAGACGAGAAACAATTGACTAACGGGTTTACTTCAGAGGTGCAAACAAACCATTCGCAAGCAAAATCACATGCGCTTTAACTTTCACATAAGAAATCACAAAGTAATTCACTAACCTATTCACATAGGTGGAAAAAAATATAGCCTTCATGTGATTTCGATGTGATTTGCCCTGCGAATTTTAATGTGAAAGGCAAGGATTTGGATATTTATATTTAAGTAATGAAAGGATATATAAAATTTTTCAAGCAATGTAGTGAAAGAAACGAGGAGAAATGCTCAATGGAATAAATAAACGGAGAATTTTCGCTTATTTTATAAATAGCACGGAAAACAGTCGGAATAAACGGAGAAATTCCACTTATTGACTCAAATCTATTAAAAAAAGGGGGATTTCCTTTGCGTAGGCGGAAAAACTCCCCTTATTTTCCAAGAAATTAGGTGAATTTTGATTTTAAGCGGAAATTCTCCGCTTATTTTATTTCAGTGGTAAGGATAGGAATACATAGACTTGGCGATAAGTTACGTTTATCTAATAAACTTCCAAGAAAACCTCATTTACTTCAACAAGTGGTTAATGAAATAAGCAAATATGAAAACAATAGCACGAAGAAGTCTTCGTGCCATTGAAATATACGAAATATACTATGGATCTAGTGGCGAAAGATGTGTGATTTATCGTGTGAATTCGTCTGTGATTTGACGTTTTGCTCCTCTGAAGTAAACCCGTAAACAATTAACTGTGTCGTCTTTTTTTTATAGGGCTAAACCAAAAGAGCGTCTGAGTAAGACGCTCTCATCAGGATGTCTAGCCGATGTTTACAAGAATATGCTGTTATTTTCCTTTATTAGGCAATAATAGCTGCACCAATAATTACAAGAAGAATAAACAGCACTAACACTAATGCGAAACCACCTGCAAAACCGCCTGTTGATGGTGCTCCACAACCATAACCATATCCATAACCGTACATGAGATCACCACCTTCCCACGAAGGATACTACATCATATGATGGATCTTTGATTTTGTGTAGTTACTAACCTAGTATGGGCGTAAAAATGGGTGTCTGTTTATGGTTTGACTTTTTTAATCGGAAAGTGAGTATGCACTTCGATTTAGATGTTCACTTCCAACCGTTAACAAAAACAATGTATCTTGGGTACAAAACTCTCGTTCTCAAGACGAATATCTTGTCTAGGGAGTTTTTTGATTCGGCACTCTTGAAGTTGTTAAGTAGAAAAATGGCATGGAAGGTGTGAAACAATGATTCCTAACAAACTAAAAGCTGGAGATGAGGTTAGAGTTATTTCTCCTGCAACAAGCTTAGCTATTGTGGATGAATCTGTTCGGAAACTGGCTGTAAAACGTTTAAAGGATTTAGGGCTAAACGTTCGTTTTTCTAAAAATGCAGAGGAAATAGATGAAGGAAGTTCATCAACGATTGAATCGAGGATGGACGATTTGCATGAAGCTTTTGCTGACAAGAATGTTAAAGCGATCCTCACAACACTTGGTGGTTACAATAGCAATCAACTTTTAAAATACATTAATTATGAATTAATAAAAAACAATCCGAAAATATTTTGTGGATATTCAGACATTACCGCATTATCCAATGCAATCTATAGGAAAACAGGACTAATTACATATTCAGGACCACATTTTTCCACATTCGGTATGGAAAAAGGGGCGAATTATACTCTAGATTTTTTCAAAAAGTGTATGATCGATGAGGAACCAATTAACATAGTTCCAGCTTCTTATTGGAGTGATGACAAGTGGTATATGAACCAAACTGATCGACATTTTATAAAAAACTCAGGTTACTCCGTTATTTGTGAAGGTAGTGGGGAGGGAACGTTGATTGGAGGAAACCTATGTACACTTAATTTACTCCAAGGTACAGAGTTTATGCCCTCATTAAAGAATAGTGTCTTATTCATTGAAGATGATTATGAGAGTAATGCTTTAACGTTCGACCGAGACTTGCAATCAGTTCTTCATTTGCCTGATTTTGAAGCTGTTCGTGGTATTGTTATTGGTAGGTTTCAAAAGGGGTCCAATATATCAGAAGAGACAATAAGGAAAATTGTACATTCAAAAAAAGAATTGTCTTCTATACCTGTTATTTATCATGCTGATTTTGGTCATACGACACCAATTTTTACATTTCCGATTGGTGGACATGTAAAAATACAGGCAAAAGATGAACAAGTTAAAATAATAATTGTTCATCATTAAGGTCAAGTAGAAGAGCGAAAACATGAAGAAAAACACTTTGATACAGTAGCGTATTTTTACTTGTACTTTCATTACTATTTTACTTATTAATCAATTAAGGGAAACAAAGGAATTAACATAGAGAAACGTATAAACATGCACAATTGCACATGATTTTCTATAGAGTAAAAGAGGGATGAGTTTGGACTCATCCCCCAAGCCATTCCTTATTTCATTGTGGTGTATGGAGTAAGATTATTAGCGAGTACCGCCAAATTGTTGCTCGGCTTGTTGTACTAAACGCTTCGTAATTTCTCCACCTACTGAACCATTTGCGCGCGCAGTTGCGTCCGCACCCAATTGAACTCCGAATTCCTGTGCAATCTCATACTTCATTTGATCTAGAGCTTGTTGTACTCCAGGTACTAAAAGTTGATTATTGTTTGCCATTGGTAATTCCTCCTTTCAATTGTACGCTCTTATTGTGTGAGCTGGGAGAAAATATATGTATGTATTTATAATTTTTTTTTTGCCTATTTATGGGAAACTAAAGCAACTACCCTAGGTAATGCGAGTGAGTTGCAGTGAGTGCAATAGCAGCCCACCAAAGTGAGTAATACTATAATAAATTTAGCTACCGTGAACCCACGTATTCTCAGTAGATTCCATGTAAGTAAAAATTTGCACCATGCTGGATGAAAATACATTATGAAGTATTTTAAGTGCCATTCATTTTTCTATGGAATGAGCGCAAGCCAGGGGGGGGCCAGTGGGAAGCAGAGTATAGGCGAGACGCAATAGCGATGTAGTTGTGAATCGTGAAGGTGTCTCGGCAACTCCCCACAGGAACGGGAGCAGGTTGAAGCGAATGGAATACAAACCAACAAAGTTAGAAATACTAGATTAATTACACGCTATTGATAATGCGTATTTTCAGACATAAAAATAAATAAGGAGCACGAGAGAAATCTCATGCTCCTTTTAGCCATGGTTATATTGTTTTTTTACAGGAGATGTGGAGTTGAAATATAATTAGCGAGTACCGCCAAATTGTTGCTCAGCCATAGATACTAAACGCTTCGTAATTTCTCCACCTACTGAACCATTTGCGCGCGCAGTTGCGTCCGCACCCAATTGAACTCCGAATTCCTGTGCAATTTCATACTTCATTTGATCTAGAGCTTGCTCTACTCCAGGTACTAAAAGTTGATTATTGTTTGCCATTGGTAATTCCTCCTTTCAATTGTATGCTCTTATTTTGTGAGTTAAGAGAAAATATATGTAGTTTTTATAAAGAAATGTTGTCACCTTTTTTTGGAAAATGTAGTCCTTTTAGATTAGTGCATAAACATGATCTTAATAGAAATATATATAAGCTACGTTTATGATGCGGGAAAAATAAATTCGGTGTTTTTGCGGTGAATTTAATAAGGAGCATGAGAAAAAATCTCATGCTCCTTTAGCCATGGTTATATTGTTTTTTTTACTGGAGATGTGGAGTTGAAATATAATTAGCGAGTACCGCCAAATTGTTGCTCGGCCATAGATACTAAACGTTTCGTAATTTCTCCACCTACTGAACCATTTGCGCGCGCAGTTGCGTCCGCACCCAATTGAACTCCGAATTCCTGTGCAATCTCATACTTCATTTGATCTAGAGCTTGCTCTACTCCAGGTACTAAAAGTTGATTATTGTTTGCCATTGGTAATTCCTCCTTTCAATTGTATGACTATATTGTGCGTGCAGAGTGATGAAAGTATGTAGTCATTGCTGTGCCTATTTATGGAAATGTCTATTGATTAATGTAAGATCCAGATATATATAAGGAACTGATGTTAGAATAAGTTTAACGATAGCTATTTTTAAGTGCAATAGAATTAAGATAAGGAAGTGAGAAATGTGAATATGAAGTATAAGATTCTAAACAGTGATGACTATCCTCAATTAGAAGCGATGCAAACAGGTATTGAAAATGATTATGTCGAGCGGATATTCCATAGGCTTACTTCCGGTAACCATCGTCTTTATGGACTTTTTTTAGACAATCAAATGATAAGCATGGGTGGTTACTCCATCTTTGAGGAACGTTATGCTATGCTTGGACGCTTACGTAGTGATCGCAGATTCAGAGGGAACAATTATGCAACAAAACTTATTGCACACATTATAAATGAAGCATTTCAGGTGAATGGAATTAAGTGGGTAGGTGCTAATACACAGGAAGAAAATAAACCAGCAAGGAGAGTAGTGGAAAAATTGGAGCTTACTCCTCTAGCAACGTTACATGGGGCAGTGACAAAGGATCTTTCATCACTTGAATCAAAAGCGAAACCATGGAATCGTATTACATCTCATGAGAGGAAAAAACAGTGGCTAAAGGAAGTTTATATAAGAAGAACAGCTATTTTTCCATATGAAGTGTATTACTCTTTTCCCGCCACAAAAGATTTATTTAAGGACGAAGAGGTTCAAAAGTGGTCTTTTTATGAAAATGCTACTCAAAATCGAGTTCTAATCACAAAATATGATCAAAAAAAGAATCATTATTTACATGCTGTATATCCCTGGAGTGATATCACATCACAAAGTGGTTTGTGGGAAACGATATCCAATGATTATCATGAGTTAAAGGAACAAACTGGTGCTGATACATACATTTGGATGGACTTAACGAAGGAAGAAGTACAATTACTTCCAAAGAATCATAACTTTGAGTTGCCGTCACCTTGGATGTTATATGGAATTGATAAGGTGAATTACTGTAAGTTAAAGTGATTAAAAAACGATACAAAAGTATTGTTCAAGATGAACGTTACTTTTGTATCCCGCTTTCAAATTAGCTTTTCTTAGCAAAAAACAAGGACAATTTATACTATTGTACTATTCTTTCATGTAAGACATGGCTTCCTCATTATGTTGATCATGATCTGGGAATTTTGGTAAATCGGCACCTTCAACCATATTAGGTATCATTTTTCAAGATTGAATTTATCCCAATAATACAGATGTCCAACAATTTGTATGATCGACCATTTTCCTTCTTTTATAGGTTGGCATAAAATATCTTCAGGAAGTTCTTTTAATCGAGAAATGTAATCGACCATGTTATTAGAGTGAATCCAAGTTTTATTCAAATTACTCACCTCTCCAAAATGTCATAGCTTGTTGTATATTAAAATCTATAGAAAAAATTCCTAAATTGTTTGACCTTCATTATACATCAAATAATGTTTTTGATTTCAGTCTCAACTTCTATAAGGAATTTTCCTGTTTGGTTCTATTATTATCTAGTCCAACTAACTTTTCACTTACTACCCAAAGCTTAGCTGCGATTTCTTTGTTATGTGTTTTTTTATGCGTTGTCTCTTCTTTCTGATGGACGAAGTATTTTCCTGAGATGCCCTTCACTTCATCTGATGTTGCTAAGTAGATAGAAGTACGAGCCCCTTCTGTTGGAGTTTGAAAAAATGGTTTTAACATTCGCACAATGGTTTTCCCAAAGCCTGTCTTTCGATCAACTCCTAAATTGGTGGAAACTGCACCTGGGTGTAGGCAATTTACGGTAACTCCCGAACCCTCGAGACGACGGGCGAGTTCATAGGTAAAAAGAATATTCGCTAATTTCGATTGACCATATACTTTAAACGTTTTATATTTCTTTTGTGATTGTAAGTCATCGAATGCAATGTTTCCCACTTTATATGCTCCTGAAGAAACATTAATGATTCTTGCTGGTACACTCTCTTTCATCTTGTCTAGAAGTAAATTAGTTAGTAAAAATGGGGCTAGGTGATTTACACCAAATTGAAGTTCGTACCCATCTTTCGTTTCTTGACGTTTTGTTGTTATAACTGCCGCATTGTTTACTAAAACATGTAAGTGATCGTATGTCTTATTAAATATAGAAGCAAACTTACGAACATCATCCAGGTTACTAAAATCACAAATATGTAAATCGATGTTATTGTTTCCACTTTCCTCGATGATTTGTTGTTGGGCTATTCTTCCTTTCTCCTCGTTTCTACAAAGCATTACAACATGAGCATTTTGTTTCGCAAACTCTAGTGCAGTAGCTTGTCCAATACCTGAATTAGCACCTGTTACGAGCATTATTTTCTTTTTCATTTCCGTTTTTCCTCCTGCCTTCTTTACAATTTATTATAGAATGTCTAACTATAAAAGAATAGAAACTTTTTTTGTAGTAAATCGTACTTATAATATTATGAAAAAATTTTAATTCGTTACATTTATGATCTTTTATAATTGTAACTACTGTCAATTGCAGGCGAAGGGGCGTGAAAAGTGGTTGTTGAGATAGTAATTTATTCCTTAATGATAATTAGTTTGAGTTGGATGTTGATTGATTATTTTAAATCTAGGAATTTTATTCTTCAAGCGAAAAATCCATTGTATCCTAGATGTACGATCGATGGAAAAACAGTGAGAACTGTAATGGCTCCGGTAGAGGAGCTTTCCTTCCAAACGAGAAGCTGGAAAGTGAAAAAATGGACGGTATTTACTGTTACCATTTTGATTATTGCAGTTATCTTTATAACAATATATTTTGAGCGTTATTCCTGGCATTCTGCTTTAATTTTTATTCATCTACCACTAATGACAAAGTTTACTTCAAAAGTTCCTTGTTTTGTCATTTTACCTATTGGAGTCTATATTGAGGAGAGATTATTTAAGTGGGAGAATATAAAAGGCTATACGACATCTTCTATAAAAATAGGAGATGAAGCATATGGGATGTTTGATGACTCTCCTAGTTACACGGAGATAAAGCTACACGGGAATCGGAAAACAAAATCCATTTACGTTCAGGATAGGAAAGAAATTGATAAAATTATCTCCGTCTTAAACAACAATGGTGTATATGAGGTGAATAACAGCAAAGTAGCACATCAGTAAACGTTTGAACCATTGAAAAAAGATCAAACGGAATTTTCGGTTCAATCGTTACTACTATGGCTGCATTTCCATAAGTTTTTTTTACAAAATTGGGGGAAAACCAATGGAATTTTCTTTTGAATATTCAACGAACATAGTTGAAATCGTAGTGGATATTTTTTCGTGGGCACTAATCATTTATTTTATCTATTATTTCTATCAAAAACTAGAACGAAAACCAAAAGTATGGAAAGCAGTTGTAGCTACGTTTGTTGGTTTATTTACATTTTCATTTAATTTTACTATGTTAGGTGCGCTAGTGGAGATCCCTATTTTACCTTTGGGAGTTTGGGTCTTGTATTGGTATGCTCATAGTAGAAACGGGGCTTGGGATAAGTATCGATCATTTGCTTGGCTTGGATTTGTGGCAAATTTTCTTTTTATTGTAACTGCCATTCTATCTGTGTTTCTTCATCACCTTGTTTTTCCAAAAGACGATCCATCCATATATATTTCAAATGCGGAGAATGCTGGGTTACTAAAGACTCATCCTTCTGGAGAAGAAGTGGTTTTGGATAAGGAGAATGTAAGCCAGGCACTGTCCTCGTATCACGAGGAACAAGTAGAAAGTATAGACTGGTATACTGATATAACGTTTCAAGTGGAGCCTCATGAAAGGGAAGAAAAGTTTCCATATCATTTAATTGGTACGAAACCAAAATGGGGTAGCGGTCTATCTACAATGATTTACATTGAGCGAGATGGAAAAGGGATATTAGTAGATTCATCAGAAAAGCAAAGATATTTCCGAACAACTGAATCGTTGTTGAAAGGTGGCAGTGAATAATGAAGAAAAAACGTTTGTTAATTGTATTATGTGCTGCCGTTCTTGTCTTTTCAGGAGGTATATACTTTTATTTTTTTTCAAAGCCTAATGAATTTTTGAGTGATGATGTCGTATTAGAAACAATTAACAGCTATTTCCCGAATGCAGAGATTCAGGAAACGATTATAATAGAGGATACTCATGTTTATGTTCCTTTCCTAACGAATGATCGTCCTGGAAGCAGCTATTGGATTTGGAAAAATAGAAATTGGGAATTGGGTGCAATCGATGTAATGCAAACTCCACGGATATGGAAAATAAATCCTAAAGATCCAACCACGTTTGTAGTGGTATGGAATATTGAATCAGGTGATGAAGTGGATGAATTTGCAGTCTATTTGACGAATCAAAGGTCTTATAATGTTATTTATAATGTGCATAGATACACTCCGAAGGTACAGTTCGAAACGAGAGTTCCATTAAATGGTGCGGATCAAACATATGGTATGTTTACACTGCCTGATGAATGGATCGTTTTTTTAGAGAATTACCTTGAGGTAGAGGGAGAAAACCAATCTGATTCAATATTTTTTGATAACTTCCATCACCATTCAAATGTCCAGTTCGGTTGGATTCCGTATGACAAGAGTGGAAATGTACATTTCCCATCATCGGAGAATGGAAGAACAGGACATGGGTTTGGTAATATTCATTTAGATTTTTTGATGAGTATTTCGGAATATGAGATAGAATGAAGAGCTTTATAAGAGATGTTCGGATTATACAGAATATACGAAGTTAGTTAGTGTTCATAAGGACAAAAATGGTAGAAGCAGTTGAAAATGTCCTTATGGAGAGCTCATAAGGACAAAAATGAGGATGGAGAAGCAGGCATGTAAGTGCAAAATTAGTAGTAAACAGAAATTATGTTTACTATTTATTTTTTTAATATGAATAAACTCAAACTAACAGATACAATAAATCAAAACAATCCCCTCAAAGAAATTCCTCCCTTCGAGCTCAATTTGTTGACGGATAATTTGGCTATATGTGAAAATGATGAGTAGTACTCAACTACTATCTTTTTTAAAGTAACTCTTGTTTTTTCACTGAAGAGAACCTTGAACCACAGGCTGTTTTCTAACAAATTGTTGTTTAAACGAAAACAACCTAAAACCATATAAGCCAAAATGAAACCGGAGGAGTCCAAATGCTCACGTGGATAGTACAACGTTCTAAAGTATTCTTTATTATATTTTTTATGTTTGTGATTGTTGGTGTTTATACTTTTTCTACTTTACCTCAACGAGAAATTCCTGAAATATCATTTAATATAGGAACCGTAACAACAGTGTATCCTGGTGCGACGGTAGCTGATGTGGAGAGAGATATTACGAATCCCATTGAGTCTAGCTTATCATCTGTTGATGGGATAGAAGAGATAACTTCCTCATCTGCTGCAGGTATTTCGAACATTGTGATAACGATAGAAGAAGGGGAAAACAAAAATCAGGTTTTATCAGATATTAGGCAGGCTGTTGCTGAGGCATCTGCTAGTTTCCCAGATAATGTTCAGTCGCCTAATGTAAATGAAGTATCTGGCAGTACCCCTATTGTTTCTTATCATCTAGTAAGTGAGGAACGATCGGAGCTTCATCACCTTCATGATGAAATGACTCGTTGGAAAAATGAGGTGGAAAAGCTTACAGGTGTCGAAAGGGTAACTGTAAAAGGTGTATCAAGTTCCGAGCTATTATTATCATTTGATTCACAGTTATTAGGAGAAGCACGAATCGCCATTCCTGATGTGATTTCCGCAATTGAAGAAGAGTTCCAACCTACGCCTCTTGGAAAACATACGGTAAATGAAGAAATAGTTCAACTAAAGGTTGATAATTATCGTGATATTACTGATGTGGAAAATATTTTCTTACGTCAAGACTCTGATGGAAAGCCAATATATATAAAAGATGTCGGAACAGTTTCCCTTCAACCGAAAAAAACAGAAGATATTATAACAATCGAAGGTAAACCTTCTATTTCCTTCACAGCATTCGTTAAAGCTGGGGAAGACATTCCTACAGTGGATACAAGAGTCGAAGAAAAGGTAATGGAGCTTTCCCATGCATTACCTGACACTGTTGAAATTGTTCCATACTATTCACAAGCAAGTCTTGTAACAGAAATTTTTAAGGGGCTATTTTTATCGTTAGCAATTGCTGTTGGGGCAGTAATACTCACAGCATCATTGGGGTTAACAATTTCTGGAGCTATTGCTGTAGCATTAGCAGTTCCTACTTCTGTACTGATGGGATTAATCCCCCTTCCTCTTGCAGGAGTGGATTTAAATCAAATATCTATTATTGGAATAATCATTGCACTTGGTATTCTTGTAGACGACTCTATTGTTGTGAATGACAATATCGAACGTCATTTTAGAATGGGAGCCACTCGAATGAAGGGGGTTGTAGATGGAGTAAGGGAGATCTGGGTATCAATTGTTACATCAACCCTTGCCATTGTTTTTACCTTCTTACCTCTTGTTTTCTTGAGTGGTGGAAAT
Organism: Evansella sp. AB-rgal1; assembly: GCF_041820985.1. Taxonomy (NCBI): domain Bacteria; kingdom Bacillati; phylum Bacillota; class Bacilli; order Caryophanales; family Bacillaceae; genus Evansella; species Evansella sp. AB-rgal1. The sequence goes on along the minus strand of NZ_JBGUAU010000001.1, from coordinate 60,140 downwards.
GGTGCGTTTATTAGAGCTTTGCCTACCGTGTTAATTACTACAATATTAGCATCTACGATTGTTGCATTAATTCTTGTGCCAATATTACGCTTTTCCATTGGAAAACGTAACGTCAAATCGGAGAAATCATCACCAGGATTGTTAGGAAAACCGTTAGATTTACTTTCTAACATCTATGCTGACAAACTATTAAAGAAAGCTAGTAGACGTCCATTGCTTATTTCCGTAATTGGTCTGATACTAACAACGGCTACATTAGGTTTAGCTGCATTAACTCCTTTTGAATTTTTTCCAGCAGCTGACAGAGAAGAAGTGACGATTGATGTAACACTTCCAATTGGAACAACATTAGAAGATACGTATGAAACGTTGGAAAACATAACAGAATTTCTTTCCGGAGATGAAGGCGTAAAGGAGACAAGTATTTTTGCAGGAACTGGGTTACCGAACTTATTTAATAGTTCTCTTGATATATCTGGTGATTATACAGGTCAAATTGTCGTAAGAGTCGATCGTAAAAACCAAACGGCACAAGGATTCATTGAGCATTGGACAGGACCTTTAAGAGAAGAATTTACCGATGCAGTTATTTTTCTAGAAACAATTGAACAAGGTCCTCCGAGTGGAGCGCCCGTTACGGTAACTATTACAGGTCCAGCTTTAGAGGAACTGCTCGCAGTACGTGATAACCTACAAACAAAAATGATGGGAATAGGTGCAGAGTTAGTTCTTGATAATATTGGGAGTCCTGAACCAACCTATGTTTATGTTCCTATACGAGAGAGTTTAGAAGAAAATGGGGTAACCATCAATCAGATAAGTGAACAAATCCGGCTTATAACAGATGGAATACCATTCCGTACTTTTGATGATGGCACGAAAAGTATTGATTCCCGTATCGTAGTTGATGAGGTAGTTGAAGGTAACCCACTGGACTTACAAGAAATTGAGATCGTAATTCCACAGCAAGGGCCACCTCTCATGGTACCTCTGAATGAGTTAGTATCTATGGAGGAAGCGGAGGAATTGCAGAGGATTCCTCACCTGAACGGAGAACGGTCCATTGTCCTTCGTGCATTTCCAGGAGACGTAGAAGATTTTAAATCAAAAGTAACGGAAATAGTAGAAGAAGAAAGGGAGACCTTTACTAATGGTGAATATTCAATCCTGTTAGGTGGAGAAAATACCGATCAGGAAAATTTCTTCGCAGAGATAATCGTACTATTTATTATCGTAATTCTGCTGGTATACGTACTAATAGCGTTTCAATTTAATTCATTATCTATGCCTTTCTTAGTGTTGGTAGCAGTCTATTTAGCTATTGCCGGAGCCATTCTTGGATTATTTGTGACGCAAACACCAATTAGCTTTTTAGCTGTAATGGGAATGGTATCATTAACTGGAATTGTTGTTCGAAATTCTATCGTCTTGATTGACTTTATGGAAAAAGGAAGACAAAAAGGAATGGCAGTAACGGAGTCGGTTGTAGAATCAGGAAGAGCGAGATTGCGTCCCATAGTTTTAACTGCCATCACTTCTATTGTTGCCTTAATTCCAATTGCAGCATCAGGAGACGCATTATTTGCACCGCTTGCTGTTACCATTATTTCGGGTATCTTGTTCTCAACAATATTAACTCTACTTATCATTCCAATGCTCTATATCGTTTTTGTACAATATATGAAAAAAGAAAAGGTAACGAGTTAATATTAAAAATAATAAGCAAGAAGGTGTATTCTAGTGGATTACCCTAGGATACACCTTTTCTTCCATTTATCGAACTATCCGGCGATATTGTGATTTTGTAATATAATAAAATACTCCATAGATAACTGCGTAAACAGTGTACATAACGGCCGAAAAAGCTAAGACAGTAGGATAGGAGTTATCCACAGATATTATTTGTGTAAAGATCATTGTATCAGCTGCTTTCATGGCGAAAATGCTATGAATAATACCGATAACGAGTGGAATAAAGAATATCGGAAATAACCTTTTTGTAATCACCTTTTTCTCCGTGCTACTATCCATTCCAATTTTGCGAAGCATCTGAAACTGATGTTTTTCTTCCTCAGCAGCTACTACTTGTCGAAAATAGAGAAGACTCGCTGTCATAAGAATGAACACGACGCTCATAAAAAATCCAATAAAGCAAACTAATCCAAATGTTTCCATTGCTTCACTGAAATGGGTATACGCTGTACGATAACTGCCAACATTGCCACGTAAAACTGCTGTGAGATCATTATTTAGGTCTCTTGAAGATAAAGCATTGGAATAGTTAAAAACATGTGCGTTTGAACCCCTTGTAGATATATCTCCTGACTCTCTTAGTGATTCATAATCACTGTCATTAACAACAATAGTATGAAGAGCACCAAATGTTCCAATGTCTTCATTTATGATCGATGTAATTTCCAACGTTTTTTCTGAAAAATGTAACTCGTGGCCTATTATTGCTTCTTCTAGGTCATTTGAATAGTAGTTGCGAGCATATAAAGCTTTGCCTTCTTCTAACGTTATTAGAGGAATATCTTTTTTGGCGATGGATGTTAACGCCCAAAATTCTGATAAACTATAAATACGGAAGTAATTATCAGGGCCAAAATTGTAATGAATGTTTCCTCCAACTACATTGTTCGTTTTTGGGCTAGTTTCGTATAACGTAACAGTATGTTGATCTGTCACGGTGGTACCATACATATCAAAGGTATCATAAACCGAATCTAGAACATTTTCGTCAGCCCAATAATAATACATATCATAACCAATGGTATCGTATGTGTTATTTTCTACGTTACTATATAATGTGTAGCCAGTTGCAATGGCAGTTGTACCAACTGCAGATAAAACGGCAATGGTTGCCATTGTAGAAGAAATAGTGATTACTCTGTGCGACAAGAAGGAAGTAGCTATTAGGTTATCTCCTTGATAGTATGCATCTTTCTTGTTTTTTAAGAGGTGAATAAGCTTTGGTAGACCAACCCAAAAAAACATATAGGTTCCCAATATAACTAGTAACAAGATAAGTAAAGTAAAATTAGAAATTCGTTCCGGATCGTCTAACATAGTAGCTAAAGAATATCCAGTTCCAATCAAAGTAAGGGAAAATAGTAGTCCGATGTACGAGCCTTTTGTTTTTCCTTCTGAAAGCTTAGCCCCTTTAAATAGATCTACTAATTGAAATTTACTAATTACCCTTAAACCTGATAAACCCATAATGGAAAATATAATGAGAAATAGGATAACCGTAAGAAGTATGGATATGGGATCAATATAGAAGCTTATGTTCCCAGTAAATGTCTCTAATGTAATAGTTAACAGTATCATTGCTATTAATTTGGAGAAGAAAACTCCACTAGCAATTCCAATAATTAATGTAGCAACCCCAATAATCATTGTTTCTAAGAAAAGAAGTTTACCTATTTTTGCATTCGTCATTCCGAATAATGCATAAGTGGATATCTCTTTCTTTCTCGCTTTAATAAAACTATTATTAGAACTTAGTAAAAAGAAGAGAACAAAGATCATGATAATAACTCCAAAGCTTGTTAATAGAGCTTGGTAGCGGTCATCGTAAGTAAGAGCTTGTTTAATCTCTTCATTCTGTATAAGCGCTAAGAAAGAATAGGCGGTAAAAACACAAAAGGTGAGAGAAAAGAAGTACATCACATATTTTTTGAAATTAAGTTGGATATTCCGGAGTGCCATGGTGGAAAGTTTCATTTTCTTTCCCCTCCAAGAACAGTCATTACGTCAATAATAGAGTCAAAAAACTGTTTTTTATTCTCTCCAGAATATAATTCGTTATAAATCTCTCCATCTCGGATAAATAGTATTTTCTCACAATAACTTGCAGCAAAAACATCATGAGTTACAAGTAAGATGGTTGCGTTATATTCCTTATTAATATAAGTTAGTAAGTTTAATAAATCCTTACTTGATTTCGAATCTAAATTTCCTGTAGGTTCATCTGCTAGTATTAGTTTTGGTTTTGTTATTAATGCTCGACACGCAGCAGCTCGTTGTTGTTCTCCACCAGATACTTCATAGGGGTATTTATTAGCTACTTCTTTTATTCCTAGGTCTGTTATAAGGGGAAGGAGTTTTTCTTCCATCTGCTCCGTGCTAGCTCCTTGCAATGCTAGTGGTAAAAGAATATTTTCTTTTAGTGTCATTGTTTCTAGGAGATTATAATCCTGAAAGATAAATCCAATATTTTTCATTCGATGATTTGCAAGCTCTTTTTTTCCAAGTAATGCAATTTCATTTCCAGCCATTTCAAAGCTACCTGTAGTAGGCTTATCTATACTTCCTAAGATATTAAGTAGGGTCGTTTTCCCAGAGCCAGACGATCCCATTACACCAATGAATTCACCTTTATTCACTTGGAAAGTAATATTCTTTAAAGCTTGATACTGCTTCCCATTTTTCTTTGATCCATAAACTTTACTAATACTATCAACAGTCAATATCTGCATTGATATATCCCCCATCCATTTACGTGTATGAGATAACTATATCTCAGAATACAGACTCGTAAAATCGAATTACCTTACAGTTTTGGTGTTAAACTTACATTTTTGTCACATTATAAATTGTTTCGTTTTCTTGAAAAATAAGGCTAAATTGTACATATTCGTGAAGTGTTGATTGGACCGTTAACTCGTGTCCGAGTTGATCACTTAGTTTTTTTGCTATATATAATCCGTATCCTGTAGCTTTAAGTCCTGTTCGGTTTTGAGAAGAAGTGTACCCTTTTTTAAAAACTTGTCCAATGTCCTTATCAGAAATTCCAACTCCACTATTTTTAATAGAAACGATTGTCTTTGTCTCATCCGTTTTTGTCGTAATTTCGATGTATCCATTTTTGGGAGTATACTTAACTGCATTCGAAATAATCTGGGATAAAATGTAGCTGCTCCATTTTTCGTCGGTTAAAACCAAACATTCTTCTCCTGTAATGGAAATATTTATTTTTTTATAACTAAAAAAGCTAGAGTAACTTTTTAGGGCTGTGGAAATTAACTTCTTTGAACTAATATAGGAGATTTTATAATCATCTGAAAATCTATTTGTTTTTAGTTCGTAAAAAACTCTTTGTGCGGATTCCTCGATAGAAAATAATTCGGTATAAAGACGCTTATATACTTTGGGAGGAAGTTGATCTTCTTCCGTTTCTAACGTTAATTTAGCAGCGGAAATTGGTACCTTTACATCATGAAGCCATTTTGTGATAAAGTCTATTTCTGCCGATGCTTTAGTTCGGATTTCCCCTTTATACTTTTCAAAATCGAAAACAATTTGTTGAAGATGCTCAGCAAAATTTCTGTCTAATGGAAACGGAAATTCTTCTAACTCTTCAGTTGAACCTTTTAATTGAGCGAAGCGATTAATTTTCTCAAATCGAGATTTTATTACAAAATAATCAATGATGATATAAAAAAAAGTGAGTAATCCCCAGCCAGTCAGAATATAGGTAGCGTTCGAATCGGAAAGGTGGAGACTTTTGTCCAGTTTGTAAATAGTGAAAGCAAAGAGAAATGCAAGTAGAAGATAGGTAAAGGTAACCCAACGTTCTTTCACGTATTGGTGAACATTCATAGTAGCCGATATCCTTCCCCTTTTATAGTTTTAATATAGTCTTCCAATCCGAGTGCTACTAGTTTTTTTCTTAACCGATTCACGTTTACCGTTAACGTATTATCGTCAACAAAGCTTTCATCATCCCATAAAGCTTTGATTAGTCTTGTCCGAGATACAACATTACCTTGATTCTGAATGAGCACTGATAATATTCGAAATTCATTCCGAGTTAATTCCATTTCTTTTTCACGGTAAATAACTAATTGTCGATCCATATGTAATAGTAAATCTTTATATTGCAGGATATGTAAGTCTTTATCTGTATAAGCATATGTACGACGAAGAATTGCCTGTATTTTAGCAATAAGTAAGTCCATGGAAAAAGGTTTTTCAATATAGTCATCTCCCCCTTGGGAAATAGCACGAATTTTATCGCCATCACCATCTCGTGATGAGATAAAAATAATAGGAACATTGGAGAGTTCTCTAATTTTTGCACACCAATAAAAGCCATCATAAAACGGTAAGTTAATATCAAGTAAAATGAGTTGAGGTTGGAAGTTTGAATAATCAGAGAGTACATTATGGAACTCTGTTATTTTTTTTGGAAGATACCCCCACTTTATCAGTCTATCTTCTATAATGGAGGAAATGGTGTTATCGTCTTCAATAATTAGTATTTTATACATAAGATGTATCTCCTTTCGAGAAAAACAAACAAAGAAGGACTATCACTCAATTCTATTGTTTTACTAAATAAATTTATTGTATCACTAGTATTATAGTATAAGACTTTTGAAGTTGTTGGAAGAGTAAGTCATTCGAATTTAGATAGCATTTTTTGTAAGAGAAAGGAAATACATGTGTAAGTATAGAAATATATTATACTTTAAGAATGTTTCACTTCATAGAAGGAGTAAAGTATAGAAAACGTAGGATTACGCCATAAGCTAATTTTTTCTAATAATTTTACAAGAATATGAATCTTTTATAGCGAATGAAACGTTTAAAAAGAAAGAGATACTTTTCTTAGGGGGAAGAGGGATGTTACCAAGATCAAATGTTATAGGACGTGTCTTATTTTTTATTGGAATATTCTTAATGATTGTACACTTTATTGCGGGAATTTATTTTGGAAGTATTCCTTATCAATATGAACAGGTTTGGTCTACTACATTTATGTGGTGGATTGCCGGATTTGTTAGTGGGATGTTATTCATTGGTTTTTCTGAAATTATCGAATTATTGCAGAGAATGTTAGGGCAACAAAAAGGCAATACCGTGAATGTTCAGGAAAAAGAAAAACCAGCCACTAATCATATTGAACAACCAGTTTCGAAAGAGGAAATTGTTAATGAATTAGGAGAAAATACAACCAATCAAATTTATGAACTATATGAAATGCAAAACAAAAGAATTGAAGAAATAATCCTTACCCCGTTCGAGAAAAAAATTCTTGTTAAATCAGTAAGAGAAGGGGAGTTTGTATCCGTAATAGAGGTTGTTTCCACTACGGGGAACGATGCAATTAATTCTACTATAGAAAAACATCCAGAATTAAAAGAGTGGTATAAGGAGAATAAGAAGAATTAATACTATAAAGGAAGGGCACACTAGGAAATTTGATTTATTTATATTTCTAGTCCCCTTTAGGGAGTGCAATCGAAAATGAGTATTCAACTTGCTATTGTTGCTAGTGTTATTTTAATGGGGATTATTTCCTATGTAACATATCTTTTTAGTAAGAGGTCCTCACATAAGCTTGTAAAGTTTATTCCTGCTATAACAGCTATAACTGGAATTATATTCTTCTATATTAAGCTTCAGTTCATCTCTCAAGGCTATGACGTGATATATGATATGATTGCTATTATCCTGTTATCTGTTGTTCTAGGCTTCTCTTTGATCGGTGCGCTAATCATTGAACTAATACAATGGAAAAAACCAAGGCACCACTAAATCTTCTGTGTGTTTGGAGGTAAAAATGATCTTACCACATTGCTCGATGTGTAATTATCAATTTAAATGGAAGGAACTTTTATTCATGATGGGGATGAAAAGATGCCCAAAATGTGGAGAAACGCAATATGTTACTGCGAAAAAAAGACGACAAGCTGCTTGGTGTGGACCTGTTATTGTCACTCTTATGTTTGTACTGCAAACGCTGTTTAGTCTTACTATGCAATCACTTGTGGTTGTAGGACTAGTATTAATAATCGTTGGTGTTACAGTAAGTCCGTTTATGTACGAATTCACGGAAAAAGAAGAACCCTTATTCTAATAATTTACTACGTAGGTTAATTAACTAGTATAATAAATCGCGGTCTCTTTAGGAGATCGCGATTTTTATTACTATAACATCACTAATAAAGTGATAATATACACGATAATGAGTAATATCCCAATCCCTAATAAGGTGATAGCGAGATTTTTACTACTCTTTTTAAGTAGAAGAGCAATACCAATTCCTCCGAAAATCCCAGCCAGTAAGAACAATCCAATTCCAATAAATACAACAATTATTTCTGATGGCATACAGTATTCCCCCAATAACCTTAACGTCATTTCTCCGCTATAAATTATACTATAGTTTTTAGTTAATAAGGTATATTCAGTTTTTAACAATAGGAATTATTGCTGAGCAAGCAAGTTCAAATTGAATTTTTCACACATTGTTAATAATGAAAACGGCTTCTATATGTCTTGATTTTGACATTTTTTTATTTCTGATATCTTTATCCTTTTTTTCTGGTAAATTAAGAATACTTTTAATCAATAACATAGAAAAGGGGATAAGCATATGGAACATGCTGCTCTTTTACAAGTAGAGGCATTGGCCTTAAAAAAACAAAAAATATATAACCAAAGCCGAATTCGATACTTACTTCGCTCTATTCTTGCTAGTCTATTTATTGGCTTTGGAGTTATCGTGGCTTTCAAAACTGGGAATTTATTTTATCTAGAAGATTCTCCATTCACATACCCTATGGCTGCCATGACATTTGGAGCTGCAATCATTTTAATAGCATATGGAGGAGGAGACTTATTTACGGGGAACACGTTTTACTATACGTATGCCTCATTACAGAAGAAAATGGCCTGGTCTGAAGTTCCTAAGTTATTAACAATGAGCTATATTGGTAATTTTTTAGGTGCTATAGCTTTTGCACTACTTATATACTTTTCGGGTCTCTTTAATGAGCACTCTGTTAATAGTTTCTTGTTCAAAGTTGTGGATCAAAAAATGAATACTCCCTGGTTTGAGTTGTTCTTTCGTGCTATTCTTTGTAACTGGTTAATTTGTCTAGCTTTCTTTATTCCAATGAACTTGAAATCTGAGGGAGCAAAAATTTTTACAATGGTTCTTCTCGTTTTCTGCTTTTTTATCTCTGGCTATGAACATAGCATAGCTAATATGTGTACTTTTGCCATTGCGTTAGTATTAAATCATCCAGAAACAATTAGTTTTAGTGGCATGATTCATAATCTTGTTCCGGTTACACTTGGTAACATTATTGGTGGGAGCTTGTTGATGGGGGCGTTTTATCATTACGTGAACAAATCTAAATTAGAGGAAGATTTAAAAGAAATTAGAGTAGTAGAATCAAAAGTATCTAGCAATTAAATATAAGCTGAAACTCATTCTATTCATAGTCTGGAGTTCAGCTTTTTTTATTGGAGTTTATCTATCCTCCTTCAAAAGAGCTACATTTTACATAGAAAAAGTTTGTATATATGTTCTTCGGGAAATTCTTCTGTGTTACTCATTCATATGGTAAAATAGGGAAAAACATATCACGAGGTCTATGAGCAAGTAACGCCTATAGGAGCTAGGGTGACATAAGATTCTTTGTTTTTGTCTACTCTCATAAAGCTTTATCTCCCTATACGTGATAATAAGTGTTAAGATGAAAAGTAGATATCAATTTATAGTTTGGAAATGTCAGGACTGAATAAAGGAGTAATACATATGATAGATAAGATTTTTTCGGAAATTTATAATTGGTCAAAAGCAATTATATTTGCATTTGTTTTTGCAGTATTAATTAATGTCTTTGTTGTTCAACCTTATACAGTGGATGGGAGTTCGATGGAACCAACTTTAAATGGTATTGATCACTATGATGATGAAAAAAAGGGTGATCGAGTAGTCGCATTTAAAACTCCATTTATTCTAGGGAGTTCACCGAAAGCTGGTGATATTGTGATTGTTAATAGTGAAGTTGACAATCAAAGAACATGGAAGGACTTGTTTTTAGAAAGCCCCGTGTTAGCACTTTTTATTGACTCAGATAATAAGGAAACTAATATTTGGATTAAGCGGGTTATCGGTGAACCAGGGGATACTTTGGAAGTTAGGAACGGTTATGTTTATCGAAATGGAACGTTACTAAACGAGGACTATATCAAAGAAGAAATGTTTGGAAACATTCCCGAGTTTATCGTACCTGAAGACACTGTTTTTGTAATGGGTGATAATCGAAACGGAAGCAAAGACAGTAGAAGTGTTGGCCCGATTCCTACTGATAATGTTATTGGAAAAGTAATTTTTAGATATTTTCCTTTTGAAAAAATGGATTATTTTAATTGATAATTTTACATTAGTTTTTGAGTTTCCCGGGAAATATGGAGTGTAAAACAAAGGGAGAACTAGTGAACTCGATACTAAAAAAGTATTAATTTGAAGGAGTACTTATGGTTAGAAAAGGGGTATTTTGGAAGTTTTCCATTGTCTTAAAAGTTTTTATTGTTCTCATTTTCTCATTTGTCGTTTGGTTTGCAGTGCATACCATAATCATTGTCCTTGATGGTATGAGTGATGATTTTAAAAATACAGATGTAGCAGTAGTTTTAGGCAATAAAGTGGAACTTGATGGGCAACCCTCTGAACGATTACAGGCTAGGCTAAATAAAGCAAGCAGTTTATACAATGATGGGTATTTCGAACATATTATTGTGAGTGGTGGAGTAGGGATAGAAGGATATGATGAAGCTGTCATTATGAAAGAATATTTAATCAAGCTGGGTGTTCCAGAGCAATTTATTATCTTGGATAGTAATGGATATACTACTTTCATGACAGCGGAAAACACGAAACAGATTCAAGAAGAAATGGGCTTTACCTCTATAACTGTAATATCTCAATATCATCATATAACAAGAACAAAACTAGCTTTCAAGAAAGTAGGTTTTGAAGAAGTATATTCAGGTTATGCGGAGTTTTATGAGCTGAGAGATGTTTATTCCGTTGTTCGTGAATTTTTCGCTTATTATAAGTATCTCCTAAAATAATTAGCGATTCTCGAAAGGTCATATTATTAAGGTGAAAGATCATCCTATACATCTCTTAGTTAATTCATAAGGAGGCAAACTGTGAAACGAAAAAATGACTTTTATCCTTAGCAGTAATAGCTTTCTATATGATTTTAGGTTATGTTTTCAATATAGAAGTATTGAAGATTGTTTAAATAAAAGCTAATTCTCAAAGTGTCAGTATTATTGGGCTAATCATTTGTCTTCTTACTATCATCGTAGTTCATCGATTTATTATTATGAAAACGAAACAGGAAGAAGAGTAACCCTTTTATATCTGTATGAAACCTTTTTTTGTGTTTAATGCTTAAAATGAATAAATAGAATAAATTCAGATAATGGGGAGGAGAACAATGGAGATATTTATTGGGGCTATTATCCTATTAGGAATTTATATATTGTTTAATTATATTATGGGTTATCGTAAAAATCAAATTGTTATAGACTTTGAAGAGCGTTATGTGAACGTGCATGAACATATGGAAGCAATTCAGGCAAAACTTGAGACTCAAGGTAGAAAGGTAGAGCAAAATGGTGTAAGAGGCTTATTAATAGACAATAGGCCATATTTTTTTATAGAGAGAACCATTAATATGGGAGGAATTCCGATGCAACGGACTATCCTTGTACCTGAGAAAAAGGAATAGTGGGATAATATTTTCGTGCAATTTAGATTGGTATTCAAGGTTATATAGCCTTATCGACGTAGACGATAAGGAGAACAATACAATAGGTTAATAGATTACTAACCAGATTACGTGATCATAAGTCGAAAAATCATTCTCCGTTCCTCCATAACATGTGTTTCTTGTTTATTTATGATAAAATAAACGAGGATGGTGATGGATGTATGCATTGGAAGAAATATTTTATTTTGTTGGCGTTTTTCATTCCGATAGTAATTATCATAGCAAATTTTTTGCCTGAAGGAATACAAACGTTTGCCTTCATGTTTGCAATTATTGGATATTTTGTTCTCTACTATAAATGGATTCATATGGAGAATAAAAAGAAAGAACAAAACAATTAATAATAAAAAACAAGAAGGTGTTACCTATAAGTGAAATAACATATAGGTAACCCTCTTTTATGCTTTTTAAAAATAAGGAGTTCTTTGAAAGCTTTCATAGAGTTCCATTTCTTCTTCTCTTGTTAGTGGAGCATCTAATTCAAAAAATGGTCCATTTTTAATGGCATCTTTCGGTAGATCCACGACGAGCCTTTTGTCTGTCCAAGAAATAGAATTTATCCAGTCAACGGAAAGAACCACAAATTTCCCTGCTAGTAAATTCTTGGTTTCAACTACAAAATAACGAACCTTCCAACTGTCATCAGAGATCATAAAGTCAGATACATGACCTATCTCGCCATCAGTTGCTTGAATAGTGTACCCAGTAAAATCTCCCTTTATATCATTAACACTTCGTAATTTTCTTTCATCCTCTTGTTCTGGTGTTAGTTTATCCACTTCTGTTTCTGTTGTATTTCCTAACTCATGTGGGGTATTAAAATCTCCCCATAGTCTATTATTATCAAAATAGCTCCAATAATGTGGCCAACCAAAGTGGGCATGTAAAAGTATTTCATGTTTTCTTGAAATAGGTTCATGTTCTTCTAGACTTGGACTGTCCTTAATACTTTCTTTTGTTTCCAGGATATTTACCATCCCATTCTCAAAGTCTACACTATCAAAGGAAATGGGAGATACTAATACTTTTCTTCCTGGTAACCATTTCCTAGTATCAATAACTAAATATCGGATGACCCAATTATCTTCATCGAAATAAATATCTTTCACTTTTCCTAGTTCACCATCAGTGGCTTGTACATTATATTCTAGAATTCTAGATGCAAATGTTAACATAATTAGCCTCCTATACTGCTAGTAATGGTATTACCGTATACTTTTCTGTAACCTAGTTATAGGAAACTTAAACATAGGATAATCAAAGCCGGAAGAATAATATTCTACATTTCAACTATCTTGATGAGACTTATGAAGTAGTATCTGACTAATCAAAGCTAAAATGGGAAGTTCTAATAATGGACCAATTACTAATGTTAAGGCAATGAGAGGTTGTTCTGGAAATGCAGTCATCGCGATTGCCAAGGCAATTGGTGAATTCCGAGCCAAGGTGGAAGAAATTAACCATCCATCTGTATAATAATATATTACTATTATTAGAAGAGTAGGGAAAAGATAATATATTTTTCTTAGTAGTAGAAGAGGTGGTTATATATGACGAATACTAATAATGATACTTTCACACATAAACAAGTAGCGGTGAATTGTTTTAATAAAGTTTGGACATATCTTGGTAAACAGGAGCGCACAGAAGAAGCTGAGTTAATGATCCACCTTAGCCACACATCTTTCTGGCATTGGTCACAAGTAGAAGACTATTCTTCGCAAAACTTATCAGTAACAGAGATCTACCTTTCGTATGCTTTTTTGTATAAAATATAGTAAGTGATTTTAAAAAGGATATTTACGTATTTTAAGGAACAGTTGATTAATGGAGGTTTTATTGATGGAAACTTGTGAACTTTGTGGTCGAAGTGAAGTCGAGACTACCGTACATCATTTAGTTCCAAAAGAAAAGGGTGGAACGTTTGGTGCAACAGCCAATCTATGCATTCCATGTCACAAACAAATTCATGCATTGTATACAAATGAAGAAATTGCTGCTCGTTTAACAACATTATTAGAACTTAGAACAGATGAAAAGTTAGCAAGTTTCATCAAGTGGATCCGAAAACAACCAGCAACGAAACTGATGAAAATACGAAAATCAAATGAGAGAAAAAGAAAGAAGAACTGAAGTATGGCTCTACTATGGGATAGAGTAAATTAGAAATCGTTATTGTTTCAAACCTATTGAAAAAGAGGGTTTGGATCTAAAGATATAGAAAATATATAATGGAAATAAATACGGGAGGTAAACGTGGAAAATGAATAGGGTAAATCTCATCACTCTAGGAACAAATGATATGGTAAAGTCACATGAATTCTTTAAACAACTTGGATTTGAAACATCCATTCGAGGTCCTGAGTCTAGTCCGTTTATTATTTTTTTTAGAAATGAAGGTTCGAGAATTGCATTATATCCAATTGAAGAGCTTGTAAAAGATGTGAATAGAGAAAATCCTCCGACTATATCAACCGGTTTTCCTGGATTAACTTTAGCATACAATGCAAAAACCATGGAAGAAGTAGACGAAGTTCTCCAGCGAGCTGAATTAGCAGGCGCAACAATTGTAAAACAACCTAAGAAAACGGATTGGGGAGGCTACGGTGGATACTTCACTGACCTTGATGGATATTATTGGGAAGTGGCGTATGGAGAAACCTGGGAGTTTGATGATGTTAACATGCTCGTAATTGAAGATGAGTAATCAAAATATATTTTTAAATGATCTATTTGTTGAGTATTCCATGTAAACTGGAATGCTCTTTTTTTGTCTATATTGAGAATTATTCATGACAAATGTCATTTCTTTTCATGACGAAATCCACTAATTCATAATTTCTCTCCAGTTTATACTGAAAGTACAACATACGGAGGTGAATAAAGATAATGGATATAATTATGAAAATAGAAGGTGTGACAAAAACATTTAAGAAAAATAAAGCAGTAGATGGAGTTTCTTTTAACATCAAGCAGGGAGAAGTAATTGCAATTCTTGGACCAAATGGAGCGGGGAAAACAACAACAATCATGATGATGCTTGGATTGTTAAACACCACTAGTGGTCAAATTAAGGTTTTTGGATTAGAACCGAAATCAAAAGAAGTTAGAGAAAGAGTAGGCGCAATGCTACAGGATGTGAGCGTTGTTGATGCCCTTACAGTTAAAGAGGTAATCAAACTGTTTAGAAGTTATTATCCTAACCCAATGTCGTTTCAAGAGCTTGTCGCTTTGACAGGTCTTAATGAAGAGGACTTGAAAAAGAAGTCTGAAAAATTATCTGGCGGACAAAAAAGACGACTAAGCTTCGCACTTGCTTTAGCTGGTGATCCTGATCTATTGTTTTTTGATGAACCTACAGTTGGAATGGATATCACTTCGCGAAACCTATTTTGGAAAACAATGAATGAATTAAAAGCTAGAGGAAAGACCATTATTTTTACAACTCACTATTTACAAGAAGCAGATGACACAGCAGAAAGAATTATTCTGTTTCATCAAGGGAAAATTGTGGAGGATGGTACACCAGCATATATAAAGGCAAAACTCGCAAAAAAATACGTATCGTTTACTTATAATAAACCGTTTATCAGAGAGGAACTTACTTCTCTTCCTTATGTTACTAATGTGTCTGAAAGAGATGGTAGGATTTTCTTAGAATCAGAAAATACAGATGAAGTATTGCGAGCTTTGTTCGAGAAGAGATATGCCATTTCTCAAATTGAAGTTGTACAAGGGAGATTAGAAGAAGCGTTTGAACAACTTACAGAAAAAAAGGAGGTTGTATAGATGAATGCAGTATTCATGCAATGTAAAGCAGAAGTTTTGAGAATACTTAGGAATCCTTATTATGTTTTTTGGTCATTAGCGATGCCGATTTTCTTTTATATATTATTTACTAAAATTTTTAATACAGGAATGGATGGCTTAGAAGAGTGGAGAGCACATTATCTGATGTCAATGACAACCTTCAGTGTGATGGGTTCAGGGATTATGACATTAGGAATACGATTGGTAGAGGAAAAGAAGCAAGGGTGGTCCATGTTTATGAAGATCACACCATTATCTGACTCTGCATATTTTTTTGCGAAAATGACAGGACAAACGGTTATTCATACATTCTCTATTATTGTCATTTTTTGTTCAGGAGCAATTATTAACGGTGTCTCCTTATCACTGACGGAATGGATATTTAGTGGACTTTGGATTTTAGCTGGATCTTCTGTGTTTTTAGCGATAGGCACTTTAATAGGAACGATGAATAAAGTGGATACAGCATCGGGAGTTAGTAATATTCTTTATATGGTGCTGGCAATATCAGGTGGAATGTGGATGCCGATGGATACTATGCCACCATTTATTCAATCAGTTGGACAATGGCTTCCATCGTATAATTATGGGAATGGTGCCTGGCAAATTATTCGTGGTAACACACCTGAGTTAATGAATATTCTAACATTAATAGGATATCTTTTCCTTTTCATGATATTATCTATGTATATTAGAAGAAATCAGGAAGTGAAGGTGTAAGTAATGATGGAAAAGAAGGAGAGATTTACCCTTTTTCCAAAACGGTATGGATATTTTCCCTATGTATTCCTTGTTTATTTATGCATGCCAGCATATTTTGTAGCTACAGAGCAAGGTGTGAAGATGGTTCTAGGTTGGGGATTGTTACTTTTATTCTTTATTAGTTATCGGCAACTATATTTTTTAATGGGGTTAAAAGGATTCACAACTTGGCTTATGTTACAAATAGGGGTTATTGTCATTCTTTCACTCTATTATAATATTAATAGTGTATTCTTAGGATTTTTCACCGCCAATTTTATTGGCTGGTATCAAGAGAATCGACAATTTCGGAATACATTTATTATTTTTGCTATTAGTATTTCTATACCGTTTATTCTTCAGTTTGATACGTTACGAAATGATGGGCTATATTATTATTTGATATATCTACTTATTATGTTTATTGCACCATTTGGAATCCGTTCTATGAATAGTCGAATGGAGTTAGAGCAAAAGTTAGATGAGGCAAATGAGCGAATTGAAGAATTGGTGAAACGGGAAGAAAGAATGCGAATTGCACGTGATTTGCATGACACGTTAGGTCATACACTCTCGTTAATTGCTTTAAAATCACAGCTAGTATCGAAACTGGTGAAAAAAGACATAGAGAAAGCGGAGTTCGAAGCAAAAGAAATTGAAAGAACCTCTCGAACAGCATTATCCCAAGTAAGAGAATTAGTTTCGGATATGAGAACAATAACAGTAGCGGAAGTATTAATAGAGTCAGAGTCTATATTGGCAGCTGCTAATATTCGATTTCATATACAGGGGGATATTCATTTACATCATATTCCAAGTGTTCCTCAAAATATCTTGAGTATGTGTTTGAAGGAATCAATAACTAATGTAGTAAAGCATAGTAATGCTAAGAATTGTTTTGTAAGAATTATGAAAAGCGTTGGGGAACTGAAAATTGTCGTGGAAGATGATGGAATTGGTTTTACTAAGATAAATACTATAGGAAATGGGTTACAAGGAATCTCAGAAAGACTAGAGCTAATTGACGGAGAAATGAAAATAGTAGATGGAAAGAGAACGCGACTCGAGTTCTCTGTACCTGTAATTGTAAAAGGTAGAAAGGTAGGGGCTTCCTAATGATTACAATTATTATTGCAGAAGATCAACGGATGTTAAGGGGAGCCCTAGGTTCTCTCCTGGATCTAGAGGACGATATAGAAGTAATTGGTCAAGCTGAAAATGGAAAAGAGGCTCTTGATCTTATTCTCTCTTTAAATCCAGATGTATGTATTATGGATATTGAAATGCCAGTATTGAATGGTTTAGATGTAGTAGAAAAATTAAAAGATACCAACAATGAATGTAAAATCATCATTTTAACAACTTTTGCCCGACCTGGTTATTTTGAACAGGCGATAAAATTGGATGTTCATGGATATTTATTAAAGGACGGTTCAAGTGATGAGCTAGCACAGTCAATACGACGGGTTATGAGTGGAAAACGTGAATTCGCTCCTGAGTTAGTTTTTGGGAGCATGAAAGAAGAAAATCCATTAACAACTCGTGAACGTGATATTCTAAAATTGGTGGCAGAGGGGAAGACTGCTAAGGAGATTTCTTTGCAATTATATTTATCTTCTGGCACAGTTAGAAATTATATGTCGGAGATTATACATAAACTAGAAGTTAAAAACAGAATGGAAGCTATTTCACTTGCTCAGAAAAAGGGGTGGCTATAGATCTTTTTATGAAATAGTTGACACAAGAAAACTATGTAGGATATAATTATCTCGAATTCGAGATAATTAGAAAAGGGTTGAAGAACTCATGGACGCACAGGAGAATAACTATTTAGAAGAGGAACTATCGTTAAAGTTGTTTGTTGTACTTACTCGTGCTTTACAATCGATTAAGAAACGAGTAGAAGAGGATATAAAAAGCTATGGATTAAACCCTACTGAATTTGGTGTCCTTGAGTTGATTTATAACAAAGGTGAGCAACCCATTCAAAGAATCGGTGAAAAGGTTCTTATTGCAAGCAGTAGTATTACGTATGTAGTGGACAAATTAGAAAAAAAACAGTACTTGAAAAGAAAGCCTTGTCCAAAAGACAGACGAATTACGTATGCTGTTCTAACAGAGGAAGGTACAGAATTAATGAGTCGTATTTTTCCTAGACATAGAGAAGCAATTAGGGAAATTTGTGTAGGTCTTGATTCTAAAGAGAAAGATTTTATGATTCATCAATTAAAAAAATTAGGGTATGCTGCTCAAAAACATAGCTAATTTTTTTGGTTATATATCTCGAAATCGAAATATATGAATTAAGCGTATTTGTGTGGACTTCCATGATTAAAAAAATGTAGGAAGGGTATAGAAGTGTGAAAACAAATAGTTAACGCATTACTATTTCATTACTAGTTGTAATCAGTTTGAGGTAATATCTCGACTTCGAGATATTTGAAGTGGAGTTATATATATAAATTACCTGAAATAACGGGGGTGTTTATATTTTTATTTGCTTACATTATGATTCATCGAAGTAGGCGTTGAATAAATGAGATTCTTTGAAAAAATACTTGGGAAGAAAACAAAGGAGATGGATACAATGGCAAACATAAAATTAGCGGTGATTTATTATAGTTCAACAGGTTCTAACTATACATTAGCAAAATGGGCAGAAGAAGGAGCAGCGTCTGCTGGAGCCGAAGTAAAAGTGTTAAAGATACCAGAATTAGCACCACAAGCGGCAATTGACTCAAATCCAGCATGGAAAAAACATGCTGAAGCAACTAAAAATGTTCCGGAAGTAACATTGGATGATCTTGAATGGGCAGATGCCATTATTTTTAGTGCACCAACTCGTTTTGGTAGTATGCCTGCACAAATGAGACAGTTTCTAGATACTACTGGTGGACTTTGGGCAAATGGAAAACTTGCAAACAAAGTAGTTAGTGCCATGTCATCTGCTAGTAATGCCCATGGGGGACAGGAAGCAACAATTCTATCATTATATACAACAATGTACCATTGGGGAGCTATTGTAGCGTCACCTGGTTATACAGATCCTGTGCAATTTGCAGCTGGTGGGAATCCGTATGGGGTGAGTGTAACAGTTGGTCAGGATGGGAAAATGCAAGAAGACGTAGAGGATGCTGCAAAGTATCAAGCGAAACGTACTGTAGAAGTTGCTAAATGGGTGAAAAAAGGGCAACAATAGTAGAAGAATGATGTATACGGTGTGTCATAATTTATGTTGGCACACCGTGTTTTTGGAAAGAACGAAGGTTGGATTAGAATAGAGATGGAATAATTCCCAGTTGGAGGAAAGCAAATGAACCAGTTAAAAGGTGCACATCATGTCACTGCAATTACAAGTAGTGCGGAAAAAAATTATGAATTTTTCACGTACACATTAGGAATGCGTCTAGTGAAAAAAACGGTAAATCAAGATGATATTCAAACATATCATCTGTTTTTTGCCGATGATACAGGTAGTCCAGGAACGGATATGACGTTCTTTGATTTTCCTGGAATACCAAAAGGTGTACATGGAACAAACGAAATTTCTAAAACTGCCTTTCGTGTTCCTAGTGATGCAGCATTAGATTATTGGGTAAAACGATTTGACAAATACAACGTAACTCATGCAGGAATAAAAGAGCAATTTGGTAAAAAGACATTGTCGTTTGTTGACTTTGATGATCAGCAATACCAACTTATTTCTGACGAAAAGAATACTGGAGTAGAGTCTGGAAGCCCTTGGAAAGATGGACCTGTTCCATCGGAATATGCAATTACCGGTTTAGGACCCATTTTTATTCGCATTGCAAACTTTGATTATTTTAAAGAAATGCTTGAGAAAGTTCTGATGTTTAAAGAGATCGGTCAAGAAGATTCTTTTCATTTGTTTGAGGTAGGAGAAGGAGGCAATGGTGCTCAGGTAATCGTTGAGCATAATTCTGTTTTACCACAAGCACAGCAAGGATTTGGCACAGTTCATCATGCGGCATTCCGAATCGAGGATCGCGAGGAACTAGATGCATGGGATCAGCGATTACAAAACTTTGGTTTCCAAACATCGGGATATGTGGATCGTTTCTTTTTTCAGTCTTTATATGCAAGAGTGGCACCTCAAATATTATTTGAATTTGCAACAGATGGCCCTGGTTTTATGGGAGATGAGCCATATGAAACTCTTGGTGAAAAACTATCTCTTCCTCCATTCCTGGAAAATAAGCGAGAGCAAATTGAAAAGATGGTACGCCCAATTGATACTGTTAGAAGTACGAGAAATATTCAAAAGGAATATTGATTTTTAGTAAAATTTTATACAGATTTTTATAGCGCTTCTCCATCTGAAGAGAAGCGCTTTTATTTTGATTAGATTTGTCAGTAAAAAAACATATTAAAAGAATCACAATTTAGCAAAAGTCAGAAAGTGTGGGGGGGAAGAAGTATATATGTAAGGTGGAGGGATATGAAGATAACAGGTTCCGTTACCTATCGCAAAACTATCATTTACGTACCAAAATGTAAGTGGAAATGTATATTAAATTGCGCTGTATTTTGCAGCGCTTTTTGTTTATAAAAAAATAACCTAGTTCAATATAAACCAAGTTATAACCTATATTTGTATTTTTTTTCTTCAACTAATCGGGTTTTGTTCAATAAACCACTCCTTATTCATGATTGGACCCAATCGGACTAATAAGGAAATCAGCAACATGGGTTGATATAATAGGGGGAGAAACTACCCTTATTTCCCCCTATCCAAGCTATATTCTAAAGCTTAAAAGGAAAATCTCCCCTTATTTTAAGTATCTTTGGTCACTCAATGAAGGAAAAATTTCGTTTGTTGTAAAATTCAATATTCACAATCATCCCCTTTAAGTGCTTAATTTCACAATCACTGTATTCTCACTACTATCATTTTAACGTAAAAAACATACTTTCTTTTGATAACAAGCGATAAAGATATCATTTCCATATTACATTATATTTCTATACACTCAATTAACATACAAAAATGTAGATTGAAATGTAAACATGCACTGGACAATGTCCCCCAACAATTTCGTGTGCAATTTACCATTAAAATAAAAGCAATTAAAAAGACAAAAGTGACTAGAAATTACAGAACGATTCAGTAGTCATTTTACGTTACATTTTTAATGTTTGCGATAGGTAACGGAACTAGTTAATATGAAAAGCTGATTTTTTATTGAAAGTTATGTTGCGTAAACGCTTACGTTATAGGAGATGAGATAGTGAAAATATCAGATTTGTAAAAAATGTAAAAAGTTTTAGTACAGTGAAAGTTTTCGAAATACCACAATAGAGCAACGAGTCTGTATCCAAAAGTTTGAAACTAGGAAGGTGATGTTTATCATATGGTTACTTTTTTATTGTGATATGCAGTTTTTTCGACAACATAAATAAACTTTATATACTAAAATAGTGAAAAGGTTGAAAAGGAAGTAGATTGGTTTTCTCATTAAGGTGGAATTTTATTTAGAAGGGGTTAGCAAATGTATGGATTAGAAGCGCTATTATTAAATGTCTTATTTTTAATAGTATTTATGATTTTCATCCCACTTTCACTAGAATTTAATCAGAAAATATTTAAGTGTGAGAAAAACAAGTCGAGATTATCTGTTTTCTCAATTGTATTAGGAATACTATGCTGTATGTCATTTCCTATATCGATAATAGAAGGATATATTTTTGACTTAAGACTTGTTGCTATCATGATAGGCGGCTTATATTATGGGTTCCCAACTAGTTTAATGTTATCGGGGATAATGATAATTTATCGGTTTTTTCTAGGAGGGATTGGAGTATCAGCAACTCTTGTAGTTACTTTCATTTTACTTGTAAGTATTTTTTTTCTAACTAAATCATTTCGATACGGTTCTAGACGGAAAAAACTAATTATAGGAAACTCCTTGGCTTTTATAACTACTATCTTAGTTTTAGTAAATTCAACGTTTCTATTTAATATCTCTATTCCTAGTTCCCTTATAATACTATATGTTTCTATATCTATGGTAGCGACATTTATGATTATTTACATATATGAGGTGTTTCGTGAATCAATTTTCATTAATCAACGTATTATAAAGGCGGAGAAAATGGAAATTGTTAGTCATCTTGCTTCTTCCATTTCTCATGAAGTTCGTAATCCGTTAGCGGTTATAAGAGGCTTTCTTCAAATGTTGGATCAATCTGAAGTCTCTAAAGAAAAAAGACAACAGTACTTACGAATTTCTATACAGGAAATAGATCGAGCAAATGATATTATTCGAAACTATTTGACATTTGCAAAACCATCGATGGTAAATATTAAAATGATTGACGTAAAGGAAGAATTGTTGAGAGCAGTGAATATTATTACGCCACTAGCAAATATGAACTCTATAGAAATTAAGACAGATATTCACTCGTCATTTATTGTAGGGGAAACACAATTGTTGCAGCAATGTTTACTAAATATTACGAAGAACTGTATCGAAGCTATGCCTAATAGCGGCCTACTAACTATAGAAACACAAGAAAATAATAAGGAGCTTATTATTCATGTAGGCGATACAGGAACAGGCATGTCTCCTGAACAACTTTCACGTATTGGGGAACCATATTTTACTACAAAAGGGAGGGAAGGTACCGGGTTAGGCATGATGGCAGCTATGCAAATTATTGAAATATTAGGTGGAAAACTTCAAGTTACAAGTGAAGTAAACGAAGGAACTGATTTTTACATAACTCTTCCATTAGAAGAGAAACATCAGCACTCTGATACACAGCAAATTCATATAAGTTAGAAAAGGAAATCAAAAGGTTTTTTGACACCACCTTTTGATTTCCTCTCTATTCGTTTTGTTTATTTTCCATTTCAAAAATCCATTTCGTAATTAATTCAGCACTTTCATCTGAAACAAGTCCACCAGGCATCCTGCGTCCGTCTCCATTTAAGGTGATTTCGAGAAACTCATCTTTTGTTAGGCCAGTATTAAGAAGTCCTGAAGCAGTTCCGCCATTTAAATCTCTTCCGTGACAAGCCATACAAGCCCTTTGATATAGAGGTTGTGCAGCTTCTGTAAGTTCGTCCTTTGGTTCTATGGATTGAACCTTTGGACCATCGGAACAACCAAGTATGATAGTTGAAAAGATAATTAATGCAAAAAAAGTAAGTAGTAGTTTATAATTTGCTTTCACAGGTGGTCACTTCCTTTTCAAGTTAGTAATACAACTAATATTGTATTGGAAATTAAGAAGAAAGAACGAATAGAGTCATGTCATTTTCATGACATTTCCATTTAGGAAGGGAACGGAATAATGAAACTATGTGTTTTCTGTGCGATACTGTTTTCATATAAATGTACATTAGAAAAAAAGGGAGAATATCCTTTTTAAATGAAAGAAGTGATGTAGATGACATACGAAAAATATCTCTATCTTTATAATCATGGGAAAAATGTGAAGGTTAAGGTTCGTAATTACAAAAAAGATGATTTCTCTGAACTAATAAAAATTCAAGAGGAAAGTTTTCCGCCACCCTATCCTTCTGATGCATGGTGGAATGAAGAACAATTAACAAATCACGTGATGTTATTTCCTGAAGGTGCATTATGTGTAGAGGTGGATGGAGTATTGGCTGGGTCTATGACGGGGGTGTTAGTTACATTTGATCCTGCACATCCAGAGCACACTTGGGAAGAGATTACGGACAATGGTTATATACGTAATCATGATCCAAATGGTAATACGTTATATGTGGTAGACATTTGCATTCGACCTGCATTCCGTAAACTCGATTTAGGAAAATGGCTTATGCAATCCATGTACGAAGTGGTTGTTCATAAAGACTTGGATCGGTTACTTGGTGGAGGACGACTACCTGGTTTTCATAAAGTTGCGGATAGAATGACAATAGAAGAGTATTATGATGCTGTGATTTGTGGTGAATGGAAAGATCCAGTGACTTCCTTCCTGCTCCGATGTGGTAGAACGCCTGTTGGAATCGCTACAAATTATTTAGAAGACGAAGAATCTCATAATTATGCTGCATTAATGGAATGGAGAAATCCGTTTAAAGAAGTAAAGTAATATAACGACATTTCCAGTAACAATACCATTTCGGTGTGCATAGAGAGGCTTCTTTGCATAGTTAAGAGGAGTAGGGGTTATTTTAAAGGCTCTGTTAAAGTTTGTTGTTGATATTCGCTATTATAGAACAAATGTTCTATAATGAAGTTATCAAAGATGGGGGTAGTGATGACTGTGAGAGCAACCGATATCCTTAAAGCCATTCAAAAACTTAATCCAGCGGAAAAACATCGGCTACGGGAATATTTAATCGATGTTCTTACTGCCTCATCGTCAACAGGAACGGTACTGGAAGAAATCTCTGAACGAAAGCATAAGGATGGCTATCGTTGTCCTGGTTGCGAGTCAGAACATATTGTGCGGTTTGGAAGATACTCTACTATCGTAGATGGCGAAGAAGTGAAGAAACAGCGTTATCGCTGTAAGGCTTGTAAAATGACTTTTACTGACCTCACCAATACGGCATTATATCGAACACGTCATCTCAATCGTTGGATGCGTGGCGACCAAGTATCTGAACAATTATCTTGCGTGGTTTCAAGTGTTAGAGAGCATCCATCACCAACGAAATGAAGTCACAATGAACGATATGATAATAAAAGGGAATTTAATTCCAAATATAGAAACATATGATACACTTAGATTATCTAAGTTTACTGTATAAAGGCTATTTCTTTATTCAACGGGGAGAAGAGTTACAGAAAATTTAATAGCAAAGGGGTTAGAAAAATGAAGATTTCAGATGTGTTCAATAATTTACCGACACTGGAAACAGAAAGAGTTTTATTAAGAAAATTTACACTCGATGATGCTAACGATATGTTCGATTACTCTTCTGTTCCTGAACTATCGAAATTTGTTCCGTGGGAAACTCATACAACAATTGAAGATTCAAAGGGTTTTATAAGTTATATCATAAAACAATACGAAGAAGGTAAACTAGCTCCTTGGGCTATTGAATTAAAAGAAAATAAGAAAGTGATAGGAACGATTGATTTTGTCGCTTGGTTCCCACAACATTCCCGTGCTGAAATAGGATTTATCTTATCAAATGAACATTGGGGGAGAGGTTTAATCCCCGAAGCAGCAAATGAAGTTATTAAATTCGGTTTTAACAATATGGAGTTAAATAAAATAAAGGCACCTTGTATGGTGGAGAATGTTCAGTCTCAAAGAGTGTTACAAAAACTTGGAATGACTTTAGAAGGCATCTTGAAAGACGAATATTTTATAAAGGGCAAGTTTCGAGATATGGCTGTTTACTCTCTATTAAAGAAAGATTTTCAAAATAACAAAACGGGTAAGTGTTAGGTGAATAAGACAATAAAACAAAAAGGACTTAGAGATGATTTTCTCTAAGTCCTTTGATTATATTTGCTTCTTTAACTATAAAAACATTTGTTGAACAATATTAAAACTTGACCCAATCTATATCATCGTCTTTTTTAAGCAATTCAATGGCTTTTAAATGCTCAGATTCATTCACTATGTTATAACTTCTAAGACCACGACTATCTACTATGGTGAGATAAGTATTATTAAAAATTAAATTAAATGATTCTCTTCGCTTTCCTTGAGGAATCATATTTGTTGTGGTGATATGCATACTATAATCTAAACTATTCATGTTAGTAAATCCATTTAATATACTGGAGATAATTTCTTTATCCTCTATTCTATCCTTCGTTTTCATATCAATTTCATTATCGAGGTGAGTAAATATTTCAATATCGTCAATTATCGTCTCTTCATTTATTGGCTTTACTACTTGCTCGAAAGTTTTGTAAATAAACAGTTTGTTAAAAACGAATGTCATTACTATTACCAGTGTTGTTGCTATAAGTAGACCAATTATTTTCTTGTTCATTTTGAGGTAAACATCCCTTCAATAAACTTCTATTGATATTCGTAATAGTGATAATTGCAAATGAAACATCATTAACCAGTTTCTCTGCACAAAAAATGAGTTAAAAGATTGCTAACCGAGATTTTACTAACACCCTTCACGTTTGTTTAATAAGGTTAGACTTCATCCTTAAATGTTTTAAAATATTCTTGCCCTAAGATTATTAAGCCTAAAATAGTTAATAGAACTCCTATAATAAATGGAAAACCTAAAAATAAAGACTGTACAACTTCATTTCCATATTGCTTCGCTCCAAAAATTGCATGCCATAATTTCGACTTACCAGACCATGCAGTTATATTAGTTGCGTAAATAGTACCCGCTAAAATAATTGTTAAAGTCACTAATAAGCCACCAAGCATTATAAATCCACCAATTACAATTTTTTTCATTATTTGCCCCCCCTTATTTTTATTGTTGTCATACTTTTCTTTACCTCATCTAATTTCACTAAAGGAAGCGTTAGCTACACAACATCAACAATGCTTGTTCTACTAAGCGTACGATAGTGCAATAAGCAACAAGAAAAATGTTGGATTTAAATTATTTATTGGTATTAATAAGTTCTCTTAATTGAGTGATCTTAATTAACGATAAAATTTCACTGATTGTTTCTTTATCATTAATAATGATTCTGTCTTCCCATTCCGTATCAGAAGGTATTATTTCTAGCTGAGTAGCAGTATTATTTATATACCGATATCCTGCTAAGTCAAATGAAAATATAAAGTAAAGGATAACTGCTATTATAAGTGGGATTATGGTTAGTTTAAGAACTTAATCCAATTGACTTTTATTTCACTTGTCAACTTCCTTCTTCCTCCTTACATTCCAAAGATATACGTATTTCACTTTCATTTAACATTACATTTTAATGGTAACATTAATCCCCTTCTAATTAGTATTAATATATATAAAAGCGTCTCTGCCATATTGCAGAAACGCTTCCTTTAGTGCAATAAAAATTACCAAAAGTATTGTAAAGCCAACTGATATATTGCTATGCCAAGCCCTAAAATACTCGCTTTCATTTTAGATGGGTGGTTTCTTGAACTACGGAACAAGTATAAAAAAACAAGTATAAATCCCAAGGGTACCCATAACTCAAAAACACCATTTTTTGTATTTGTAGTAAAAATTGGAACAATTATAGTGCTTATCAGAAAGTAAAAAAATACTGTAAAGCGTCGTGTTTCTAGTTGTTTACTCCACCTTACTAAGAAAATAATAATTACTATTGCAATAATTGTAGTGTGTAAAGGGGGGAGTAAAATTCCAAAATTCCCGAATTCGAAATGCATTTTATACAACCCTCCTTATTTTGAAAACAAGTCTATTTTCTGTACATAAACATTTAACATCATAATTGTGATACGCAATATTACTTCGTTAGCAGACAAGAAAAATGTTTTAATAGCTACCTTTCATAAATGATTCTCTCCGTCAGCAACACAACGACAACGACAGCTTGTAATACTAACGATACTCCGTTAGCAAGTACAATTTTTCACAAAAAATCAATAAAAAAATCTATTCTTCATATCCTTTGTAGTTAATGACAAATTTAGTTTCTTTTAAATAGGAAACTTGAAACACCGATAACCAATCCGAATAAAACTAAACCAAATCCTATAAAATCAAATATATTATTCAGGGATAAATAATTAAAGAAAAATCCAACTAAAACTAGGAGTATTGAAAGTAAAATAATTTCTGTTCCTGTTTTACTCTCAATTATTGGACTTAAAAATATAGATAGTATAAAAACTAATAAAATAACCCCTAAAAATCCAAAGAATAATAACATTATTATTTCCCTCTCCTTAATCTTTTTACTTCTTCCTTCAATCTCCCCTTTAGTTTAACATGATTTTCCAAATAAATGTCTAACCAAAGGGGATATTTATTCATTTTATCAGAAGTATTAGCGGTATAATTCTCTCCGCATCGCACCACTAAGTTGTGCATAAATCTTTGTTGTCTCGCTTTTCTCATGTCCTTATAAATTCTGTATTACTTCTAATGGAGCACCATTATTCAACATATGAGTCCCATAGCTGTGTCTAAGTTGGTGAGGATGAATGCTTTTATTTATTCCAGTTCTACTGGATATACGTTTTATTACATACCTCATTTGTGCAATACTCAATCGGCGAGGGGTTCTCTCCGTTATAAATAATGCCCTATTGGTATCCATCCGTTCTTCCAAGTACCTTCTTAGCCATATCTCATAACGCATATTAAAATACACTTCCCGTTCCTTATCTCCTTTTCCTCTTACAATGGCAGACCGACTTTCTAAGCTAATACTTTCTTTATCTAGTAATACAATTTCTCCGATTCGACAACCTGTTGAATACATAAATTCAAATAATGCATTCTCAAATGAGTTACAAAAAGCTTCTCGTAAATATTCGATTTCTTTTTCAGCAGTAAGGATTTTCGGTATCCATATAGATGTTTTAGTTCTTTCAGTTTTCTGGCAGGATTATTTTTAATAATCCCTTCGTCATTTGCCCATTTAAAAGGGAACTTAACAAAGCGAATCCGATGTCCTAATCTTGCTGGTTTGAGTCGGTCAGAATCCTTCACTAAGTACGCCTTTAAATCCCTATGTTCTATTTCTTCTAATTTTACTTCTTGAGTAAAATGCTTAACTAATAGATCATGTTGAACGGTATAGGCTTTTAATGTTTGCAGCGAATATCCTTCAAGCATCTTATCCGATTGATAGTTCTCCTGTTTTTGCTCACATAAATTGAGCCACTTCGCTCATGAAAATGTGAGCCACTCCATTTCCAGTTAGAACACCGTCTTGATATGGAGTGAGAGGCATGATAGGCTTGTTGCCTCTCGAAACAGCTTGCTGTGTCGCCTTTCGAGCTAAATCATGCCTCTGGAGGCTCCATGTCAAGACATTCCATAATTACCAGTTGCAAAGTTAAAAGTGGCTCACAAAGATGTAATCGGAGTGGCTCAAATCTAATTTATCAAATACACCTCCCAAGCTTCCGATAACAACATCATATAATTCCTCCTTAATAGTTTTTATTATTGTTTTTGGCAATCTGTAACAATTACAAATGTGACTTTTTCTTTTTATACTAGTGTTTTATTGATAAATAGATATGAAAACACAAAGTAATTCAGAGCCCTATTCACATAGGTGGAAATAAATATATCCTTCCTGTTATTGTGATGTGATTTGCCCTGCGAATTTTAATGTGAAAGGCAAGGACTTGGATATTTATATTTAAGTAATGAAAGGATATATTAAATTTTTCAAGCAATGTAGTGAAAGAAACGAGGAGACTTGCTCAATGGAATAAATAAACGGAGAATTTTCCCTTATTTAATAAATAGCACGGAAAACAGTCGGAATAAACGGAGAAATTCCGCTTATTGACTCAAATCTATAAAAAAAAGGGGGATTTCCTTTGCATAGGCGGAAAAACTTCCCTTATTTTCAAAGAATTTAGGTAAATTTTGATTTTAAGTGGAAATTCTCCGCTTATTTTATTTCAGTGGTAAGGATACGAATACATAGACTTGGCGATAAGTTACGTTTATCTAATAAACTTCCAAGAAAACCTCATTTACTTCAACAAACGGTTAATGAAATAAGCAAATATAAAAACAATGGCACGAAGAACCTTCGTACCATTGTAATATGCGAAATATACTATGGATCTAGTGGTGAAAGATGTTTGATTTATCGTGTGAATTCGTCTATGATTTGACGTTTTGCTCCTCTGAAGTAAACCCGTAAATATAATAGGTACATTTTCTTTTTTTATAGATAAAATCCAGGTAGTTTTGGACTAAAAATCTAAACTTTATTCATATAATTTATAACTTTAGTAATGGAATATTTTACAAAATTAAAAGATGATCATTAATAACAAATAATTCGAAACTTTTGAACTAGTATAAACAGGATAAGTAGGCTTCCATATTTGATAAAAGGTACATAATACCCTTCTGGAATTAGTATAGAACTATTAAACTATATCTATAATTTATATAAAGATAGAATAGTTAGAATATACTGATGATTGGAGGAGGGTACATGTCAAAAATAAAGGAGTTAAAAGTTCAGGAGTATCCACAACAGGTTTTTCAACATATAATTTCCTTTACCAAGGAAATGAACAACCCTATGTTGATGAAAAAAGAGATGGACAAGTTGATTGAACGACTAGGTAGAAAAGGTCATAAGCATAAGCATCGAGTTATTACAAAAGTTCTAGCAAGAAATGAAGAGATGAAAACGCTGACGTTACAGATTATGGTTCCCCTTAAAGAAAATTATGATGTGACGTTATTTTTAAAAGACCATGAAGAGTATGAGTTGATTAATGAATATTACATTAAGGACAGTTTGAAAATATCTATACCTAACGACATGAATGAATTTAAGAGAGCTGTTAATACATTTGTTAATTATTATAAAGATACAAATATAAATGAACTAGATTTAAAGAATAACCACATAATTGAAATTGCCAAGGTTGATGCTTTTGGAACAGTAATAGGGTTTGATTTACATTTAGAAACAGAAAAAGAGGAGGTATAGGGATGTTAGCATTAAATGAAGGGATGCACTATATTCGATGTTCACGGTACGAATATTTAGTAAAAAGAGGGAGTATCTCAAATTATTCTTTTAGTATTAAAGATGAGGAAAAAACGGGAATTCTAGATGCAATGTTTGAAATTATTAACTATCCTATTGAGTTAAAAGACTTAGAGGAACAACTTGCCTCTTTGTCTGTAGCTCCTAACTCAGATCAAATGAAATCACTAATTCATCAATTGTTAGAGATAGAGGTTCTTTATGAAATTTCTAAAAAAACAAAGCAAGATACATCACTCTGTGTTATTGTTGATGACCACGATCAGAGTCAAATTGTTACTTCTACACTGAAAAATGAACAGTATTATGTGACATATTACTCAATAGATAATAAATCAAGTTCTAGTTTACCGTACATCGATCTAGAGAATGAAAAAGATACAAAAGAAGTGTTAAAAAACTTCGATTATATTTTGCTATTTAAAAGAAATTTTTCACCAAATACTTTTCATAAATTCAATAAATTATGTTTAGATTTGAATAGTAAACTGATCATTTCATATTTAGATGGAAATGAAGGCATCATAATCCCCCTTGTAAATTGTGATCAAGTTGGTTGTTATAACGATTTTGAAATAATGCGAGAGTCCTCATTTTATAATTTGTTAGATTATCAGGTTATGAAAGAACAGCTTCTCCTTGATGAAAATGGTGAAATTTATGTGAACCCAATTCATTTTACTATTTTAGTTAACCAAACTTGCTTATTATTAGAACAATTTATTTCATACACAAACATGAATTATTTTGCATATTCCTTTGATTTTGAAAGAATGGTTAATACGAAATCTAGATTATTAAAATTTCCTAAGTGTCCTAGTTGCCAAGGAGATAAAAATCTTGTGCATGCTTTTATATAAAGGGAGGGGGATTATATGGACAAGCAAGTATATGGAACTATGTTTGAAGAGAAACAACAGCAGTTTACCAGAGAAGAAATAGCTATATTTAAGCGCTATATCGAAGAAAATGTTGCTTACTCTGATAACAATTTTGAGTTTTTAGAAGAGAATTTATCTTATTATTCATATAGACATACAAGTAATAATTATTTTTCTCCAGCCGAATATTTTCATGTAAATTCGAATTTAGTTAAATCTGATGAAATGATAAAGAACATTCATCTTTATGAAAGAGCAATAGAGTGGCATAGCTCGACAGTTCACCCAGAGGACTCCGAATATGTGCAGAAGAAAGAAAAATATATAGATGTAGACGTTTTTCCAGAACGGATAAAGCATCTTGTATCTTATTTAAATACATTTTCTAATCTAGACTATTTTAGCGTTGATATTTTGATATATAGTGATGGAGCTATATACCAATATTTACCACAGAAGAGATTTCTTTTTAAATGGAAAAATCATGCTATGGATTTCTTCAATAAACTACAGGAGCAACATTATTTTGTACTTACAAAAGATATTAAGGAAAAATTAAGTGATGAGAATGGTGCACTAGTTATTTTTCCAATATTTACTCCCATTAGAAAGATGTTGTTTCTGGGGGAATATGGTTATAGGAGTAGTTTGATGAAATATGGAATGATTGTTGAAAGGATTAGAGCTTTATTAGATAGAGAGGAAGTAGTATTTAATAAGCTAGATTACTTTGAAACGGCAGAAATGAATAACTTCCTAGGACTAGATGGTGTGGAGAGAAGTGTCTTGACATTATATGTTGTGAAATAAATAGATGAAAGGAGATATATTATGGAGGGAACAAGAATTAAAGAAATTCCTGAGCATATTCAAGGAATGAAGGAAATGATGTTAGAAAAGTCTGACATAGATCAGATTAAAGTTGTTCATGAGATCATAGATGATACTCCATACAAGACAAAGAACTATATGAAATATATGCATGACGAATACCATATTGTCCATAACAAGAAGCAAATAATCGATAATTGTATTCGGAAGTATAAGTTAAGAGTTAATAAAGAAAAGCTTCATAAGCAAGACATTTTTGATGTAATTGAAAATAGACATTCCTTAAGAGATTTTGATAATAGAACAGTGGATTTCGAAACCTTTAGTAATATTATTCATTTTAGCTTTGGTGTTAAGTATTTTGGTGTGGGACCATATGATCAGAAACAATTTCCATTTAAATATACAAATTCCCAAGGTGGACTAAATTATCTAGATTTGTTTATTTTTATTAATAATGTAGAAGGAGTAGAAAAAGGGTTATATTACTTTGACTTTATTGAAGATGAACTATGTTTAGTAGATCATGGTAATATGCGCATCCTGATAAATGACACACACTTTCAAAATGAATTCACTGTATATAGTAATTTTGTTTGTGTTATTGTAGCCGACATGGAGAGGGTAGTTCCGAAATATTATAAGCGTGCATACCGTTTTGCTCATGTTGATTCTGGAATACTCTTATCCTATCTTCAGCTTTTGGCAGAGCACCATGGATTAGGATCGTGTGCAGTTGCGGGATATCTAGAGCATAAACTAGAAGACATATTAGCTTTAGGTAGTAATGATTATCCTATTGTTTCAATGTGTTTTGGCTATAAATCAGCGGATATATAAATAAATGATAGTAGTATCTCAGCTTATCCTTATTACCTTGTTTGTTTTGCTATTTACATTTCGAGTACCAAAAAAAACACCCTTCATTTATTTTATCCTTTTACTTATTTGTATACTAACTAACGTTCTCTTAATAGGACAAATTGAATGGAAAATAGTAGTTTCGTTTACGTACTTTTTTCAACTGCTCCTTGTAGTGGGATTAGGAATTTTGTTCTATATTGTCGACTTAATCATATTAAATATGATCAAACACAACGTTATTTTACTAGATTTTGCTTACATGCTTAAAGGAAGGGTAAATATTAAAGCTCTATTGATTTCATTTGTTATTGGGCTGCAAGAAGAAATCCTATTTCGTTATTTCCTTTTTATGGAGGGTGGTTTCTCAATAATTATTCTCTTACTAATTAGCAGTATCCTTTTCGGAATCAATCATCTTACGTTCTCTAAATATGATATGTTTTCCAAAATGGTACTTGGCTTAGTGTGTGGAATTATATTTATACTTACGAGAAATATTCTGTTATCGATTGTTTTGCATCTTGTATATAATTACTTTGCATTGAAAAACAAAGAAGAAGGATGGGGGGTTGTACAACGTGGGAATTGAAATAGATTCACTTATTAAAAGATACGATGGAAAAGTAGTCCTAGACGGTATTGAATTACATATAAACGAGCCAGGAGTCTATTTAATTGCAGGCCCTAACGGCTGTGGGAAAACTACCTTACTTGAGATATTGGTTGGATTGCGAAAATATGATCAAGGAAGAGTAAAAATAAATGATCAGAGAGTAGATGATGTGGAACTTAAACGTAAACTAGGCTTTCTAACTCAGCAAAATACATTGAGAAAAAATTGTACAGTTGCTGAGGAATTAAATCTAGTGAAAGAAATATTTAAGCTAGATATTGACACATATAAATATCTAGAAAGATATAAACTTCAAGAATATTATCATCAAAAAACGAAAGGACTATCAGGGGGAACAAAAAGAAGAGTATTAATTGCAATGTTGTTCATGACACAATACGAGGTGGCAGTACTAGATGAGCCAGTATCAGGCTTAGATACGTTCAGTCGAGATGAGATATGGAATATGATCAGAGAGTACGCAGAAGAGAATATCGTTGTTGTTTCTGACCATTACTTAAATCAAGCTGCACTATATAGTGACTATGTCTATTTAATGAACAAAGGAAAAATCGTTTTACACGGTAAAACAACGCAGCTTATTAAAGATTTTAAACGTGGGTATGTAATTAAAACAAGAGTAAATCATCTGGAGGAACTAAACTCCATCCTAGATGAGAAAAGGGCTTTGTTAGATTTAAAGGTGTCTGGGTCTGTATACAATTATTTTGTTAATCAAGAAGACCAACAAACCATTCAGAAGCTAACTAATTCATCACAGAGGATAAATGTTCACCCTGTTAATTTAGAAGATATTTACTTTTATTACACTGGTGAATTTGTTAAGGATTCGGGGGATTGAAGATGGTGGCACATTATTTAGCTTTTTTTAAAATTGAATTAAAGGCATTATTAAGAGAACCTGTATCTATCTTTTTTATGGTTATTTTACCAATTATTTTAACGATGGTATTCGGAGGGGCTTTTGGAAATGAACCTACCCAATATGGAGAAAATGTATTAGGGATTGATACGGTCGTTCCTGTGAATATTGTTTTTTTGTTAGCAAATGCTGGTCTTATGGGGATACCAATTACTATTTTAGAGTTAAAGGAACAAGGAGTATTAAAAAGATACAATACTTACCCTGTTAATATGAGGACATATTTTACATCGATTGTAATGACCTTCTCATTAGTAAGCATACTTTCTACGTTTTTATTTGTAAGTATTGCTTATTTTGTATATGATGCATCCTTTTATATGAATGTAATAGAAGGGATTCAATTTATTGGTATTTATTTACTGATAATTTATATTTTCTATGCTATAGGATTTTTAATTGCGCTATTTATAAAGTCTTCAAGGACAGCAAGTCTAGTTGCATCGGGATTTTTTATGGGGCTATTATTTACATCAGGTGTTGTGTTGCCTTTAGATTCTCTTCCAAACAATGTACAGATAATTGCCAAAGTTTTTCCCATGTCACACAGCATTGAAGTAGTTCAATTGCTTTGGATTGGTGAACTTACTCTTTCAGATTCTCTAAATAATTTACTATATTTATTCATTTTAGGTATTGGATTATTTTTTATCTTAAGGAGCGTGAAGATGAAATGGGATTAGAAAAAAATAAGCAAATGGTTAGTATCACAGTACTTAATAAAAGGAAAATTTCAGAGCCTGCTTCTTTTGAATATGAGGATTTTACAAATTACATGGAAATGAATAGTTACTTGGGATACTTTAATCTAATAAAAAAATTAGATGTTGTCCTAGCCCCGTCATCAGAATTACCACTGTTTATTGGTAATTGCGAATTCATGAATATTAATTACTTCTTTAATTATCTATTAAGAAGTACCAGTATGTCTGTTAAACTCAGCGAATCAATATTTGCAGGCGGTAAAGGTTTTACTGTCTATAAAGCAATCTGTTCGTCTTTAGGTGAGGCATTCGAGAGGCTTATGGCTTGTCTGGAATACTTTGTGCAAAAAGAGAATATTGAAATAGGTACTTATAAGATGCTAAAAGAAAAGGGTTTAACACCAATTCATCCTAATGACTTAAGGAGCTTTTCAGATGAGCAATTTTTGGATGAGAATTTGTTATTTGACGTTTTTGATGAAGATACGTTTACGAGCTGGATAAAAATGATAGAAATGTCAAGTGGTACGGAAGTATATATTCCTGCATGTTTAATCCTTATGTATTACAAACCGAAAAGTAAAAACGAAAAACGAATTGGTTATGCAACTTCTGGGGGATTAACTTCTCACTATCTAGAAGATAAAGGAATACAGCACGGCTTAATGGAAATAATTGAACGTCATGAAATAAATTTATCTTGGTATTGTAAGATTCAACCAGAGGAAATAATTATCGACGATAGCGAAGATCCACAACTAAGGAAGTATATGAATTATATTACTGAAAAAAATATACGTTTTTTCCGACATAATGTTGATCAGCAGAACTTTCATGTAATAACTGCAATGTCATTTGATGATGATATGACGAAATATTCCTTCAATACAGGAGGGGGAATCTCTCCGAGTATAGAGAGAGCTATACTTTCATCTCTTGAAGAATATACACAGGCAGTAAATAATACTAGAAAAATAGTATATGCTCCGAATTGGTTAACTTCTAGTTATTCCAATGGAGTACTTGATGTCAATGAAGATGATGATCCAAAAAACTTTAAAACATTCTATCAAGCTGTATCTTACTATGGATTAAAAAGAAATCAACATAAGCTAGATTGGTTTGTTAAGGATAATCCCAAGAGGTTGTTATCAGAAATTCGTGAAACAGAAACAAGATTAAATATTTTAGAGTATATTAAAAAACATAATATTGAACCTTATATTGCTCGATTAGATATAGGAAAGCAATTTAAAAATATATACATTTCAAAAGTGTTTATGAAAGAGTTCACTCCAGCTTTTATTGCAGGTGTACCAATGTTCGGACACAAAAAATATAATCAGTACTTACATAAAGATGTGGAGATGAATAGAGAAATACTACCATTCCCTTAAGAAGGTTAATCTTATTGATCTTAATCATGAA
The DNA here is from genome assembly GCF_041820985.1 of Evansella sp. AB-rgal1. Classification (NCBI taxonomy): domain Bacteria; kingdom Bacillati; phylum Bacillota; class Bacilli; order Caryophanales; family Bacillaceae; genus Evansella; species Evansella sp. AB-rgal1. Next base: position 23,107 of record NZ_JBGUAU010000001.1, on the reverse strand, counting down.
AGGGGGTGAAAAATATGGAAATAATAAAAAAAGTGGAAGATCAAAAAGACTTCCATGCTAGTGCATTATCACCTGGTGGTTGGTGCTGCTCTTGTTGTTGCTGGTGCTGGGCAAACATTTTCAACTAACAAGAGCAAGGGAAGAGAGTATGTAACGGATACTCTCTTTTCTTATTTGATATAACAAGTATATGCCATTTTGAGTTTTTTTAGTACATAAAAAGAATAATTATATCAGAAAAATTAACTTATTCCCTTGAACATTTGAAAAGTGTTTGAGCGATGGGCCCATAGTTAGCTTTATGTTTAAAAAAGAAATATAATGACATTTTGAAGAATAACTCTTTTCCTGAGTGAAATGTCTCCATAGGAATCAAGCAGTGGAAAAAATAGGATGGGTAATAAAGATTGAAATGCCTTGAATCATCTTCTAAAATTGGATGGTACTGGCGTTAGCTTTTAACATTTTCAGTAGCCTCCAAGTCGTTGCACTTTCTTCAAAAGAGCTGCTAATTTTGGAGTTTTTTCCACTCTGTAATTATATTTTTTAGATCGCTTCCGTAAACAGCTTCAAACATTTGAATGTCACTGTAAACCTTTAAGAAGTCATCTTTCCCCTGTTTTTCAAGTAAGAATAATACAAAAGAGCTTGCTTTTACAGGCCCATCTAACTCTTCAAAATAGTTATCCATCGTTGGTCCGTAATTAGAATGATGAAATTTATACTCATCATCATAAACAGAAGAAGTTGCAATTTCGAATGCATGAATATCAACAGGTTCATCATATTGGAATGGTTGTTTGCTCACTTCGTTGTACTTTTCAATTACTTCCCAACTGGTAGAATCAGAACTTGTCATAATTTCTTTTATGAAAGAAAGGTATGCATCTTGCACATAACCTTTTTTCATTGATTCAAAATCATACATAATATTATTCGCTAATCCTTGTTTAAAAGGGTAAAACTCCGTGTTTATCCCTACTCGGTTGGTTATAATCTCAACTAGATCACTGACCCAGAATAACGGGGGGCTGTCCTGTAGTCCATACAACTTCATTATCTCCGAATGGACGACTTCTGCCGAAACATTTGGATTTTGACTGTTTTTATGAGGGTTCACATGGAAAATAATAGGTTCTTCCCCTTTATAATCAAACCATTCTTCCACATAACGTATGCTATCCTCGAAATAATCGATATAATCTGTTACCTCTTTGTAACTCCAATTGCCATTGGAAAAATAGGTTGTCACTTTTTCAGTATTTAATTGAAATAAAACATCGTCAAAACCATATTTGTATTGGTAATTAAAGTCTAATGGTGTATTAGATTGGCTAAAATCAAACCAATGTTGATTGAGTAAAGAAGCGGCTTTTTCAGCCTTGTCTTCCAAGAACAAATCAATAACATCCTTTAATACGCTCTTTTCATCTAGATATTGTACAAAGTGATAAGCAACATCCTTAGAATTTGGGCGCAATTCATGCTCAATGTATCCTGGAATAAACCAAGCGTCACCAAAGGGATGATCTTCACTAGAGAAACGATTTTGCAGGATTAAGAGTCCAATTTGACTAAAAGTTTCCCTTGTCCAATATAACTCCATTCCAACACTAAGCCATGCAGGCAATTTATAATCACTTAAAAAACTTACAATCGAACCTATTGATTCTTCACTATATGCTGTCAGTGCTAGTCTTGTAGAATGGGAATCGATAGAGAAATCTTCCGATGCTGTATTAAAATATATTTCTAATGGTTGATCTGCATGAGAAATTTTTAATAATTCTTGACTATTACTGATAATGATGTTTGTTTCTTCTATGAGATCTCTGCTATAAGAATTTGCTCTTTCGGAAAAATAGAAGTCGACATTCTCCAAATGCCCTTTGACTGCATATATATATCCAAGGTTTGATAACAGTATGCCTGATTCATCGATTTCTATGTCGTTGGTCTTGATTTCCACATCTTCATCATGATTTGTAGTAGTCTGTGTTGGTTCACGAAAAAAGATGATAACTGCTACAACAATAAAAAAAATAATTCCAAAACTTATATATTGATTCTTCTCCATTCTTTTAGCCTCCACTACCAATTTATTACATTGTCCTTATAATGTAACATTAACTATCATGGTAGAGGAATGAAAAAAATGTATTTTTTGTAAACCATGATGTTGTATTGAGAAAAAATGATATTTTAGCCTTTAGATGAAGTAGCACTTTTTTAGTATAATACTATTAATATTAGGCGGCTAGGACAAAAGTGTTTTCAGCAAAGAGAAATCCGAACGAAATGATTCTTGGTATACTATTCGCTGCAGAATATACTTCGCTTTCCGCGGGTGGCTGGTGAGCCCGCCGGAGTCTTCGTATATTTCCTCCGCTAAGGTTACCTATCGTTCGTCTTTTCAATGTTACACTTTCGTTATGACCCAGCCTCATCATAATGATAACTAAATGAATTTAGGTGTTCTTCATGACTGAATTTCTTTTATTGTTTCTTCTTATTTCCATCCTTACGAACATTCCTGTTATTGGTCCGTACATAGGTCTTTTCAACACAATGGTGCATGAAAGTGGTCACGCATTTGTGGCATACGTAACAGGAGGACGGGTAAGATCTATATCACTTTTTGCTAATACAGAAGGACTAGCAGTTTTTGAGTATCGGCATTGGTTTGGTCGTGTGCTTACTATATTAGCTGGTTATCCGATTTCTTCATTCGTAAGTGTTATATTTATTTATGGGATAAAAATGGAGTATTATCTCTACTTAGGGTTAGCACTATTTGGCTTGCTTTTATATAACCTCGTATTTTGGGTAAGAAATTTTGTAGGTTGGATCTGGGTTTTAACTGTTCTTCTTGGTCTTACATTTATGTATTATTTTGAGTATGTTGAAGCATGGAAGATGGTATTAAACATAATCGGTATCTCACTCCTTATTCAAGCGTTTATAAGTTCTTGGACGATTTTTGTTATGAGCTTAAAAGATAAGGGCAGAGCTGGGGATGCAGCATTCCTGGCAGAGGCGACATATGTTCCGGCAGTGATTTGGGGCTTACTATTTCTAGTACAAGGAACAATCTTTTTTATTGTAGGTATAATGATATGGTTTGGGTATGACATAATGACTATCTTTAAAGGAAATTAAAGGATTCAAGGATAATTCATAGAATGGAAGTATATAAATCACACAGTGTAAGGGGTGTATGTATGTACGTGTTAAAAACCAAGGAAACTGACAATAGTGTTATTGAATTCATTGAGTCAGTAGACAGTGCGAAAAAAAGAGAAGATGCATATAAATTACTAGATATTTTTACAGAAACAAGTGGTTATGAAGCGAAAATGTGGGGTCCTAGTATTATTGGGTTCGGTACGTACCATTACAAATATGCTTCTGGTCATGAAGGAGATGCTCCGCTAGTTGGTTTTTCACCAAGAAAAGCAAAAATTAGTTTATATTTTGCAACGGGAGATACGAAAAGAGAAGAATTATTAAAGAGGTTTGGGAAACATACTTCTGGAAAAGCGTGTGTGTACATTAATAAAGTTACAGATATCAATGAAGCAGTTTTACGGGAGTTAATTCAACAATCCATTGAATTTTTACAAGAAATGTATCCAAAACAATGACATAAAAAGAGTTTTTGAAACGAATATATTGTTAGACGGAATAAGAATCGTTCTAATAGACCAAAAGACTATTACAAAAGAGATTTCGAACTTCAACGCGTAACATTTTTTGAGAGAATGAAAACAAAAAAATTGGTATTTGTTGAGCGCTGTTGAACTTTTTATATTTAGGCTTTTTTGTAAGGGAGGTGGTGTAAACGTGATTATCCTTAGAAGTCTATTACTTATGGCAAGTGTTGGTCTCTTTATCATACTTAGTTTAGGTTGTAGTACGGGAAATAATCAAGCGATGGAAGAAGAAATATGGTTGATCAGCAATCTTACACAGAAGGCAGAGTTAAGGTTAGAACAGAAAACATTTGCAAGTGCCTTGCAAAACGAGGAGTCTGCAGTAGAAAACGACGTGGGAAATGATAGAAACAGTGATACTACGAAAGAAGAGGAAATAGAAGAAGAGACCCCTGGGGAAGAGTCAATGGATGAAGGTGAAAACGAGGAAAAAGGTGACAAAGAGACAGCGAAGGAAGTGGAAACACCGTCTTCAAAGGATGACAAGCAAGAAAATGGGGGAGAGCAGATGCGTGGTAGTGTAACTTTTAAAGTGTTAACAGAGTCTGAATTAATGGGAAACTATGAGAGAGCATATCAATATTATTCATCTACGAAAAATCAAGACATAAGAGACTGGCGAGTGTTTTCCGAAAATGAAATGAGCGTAATTGTTATTTCAGGAGGAATGAAAAATACTGGTGGCCATTATATCGAAGTGATGAAGGTTGAAAACAAAGAAGGTATGACAGTTATTCAAGTAAAAGAGCATGCACCAGGACCAGGTGACATGGTTACTCAAGTAATGAACAATCCAATAGTAGTAATTTCCGTGAAAGCAAGTGAATTACATGATGTAATTGAAGTTATCAATGATAAAGGTCAACCTTTCGAAAAACATAGTTCAAGTGCATATTAAATAATGAGTAATTCACCTATGTTAACTGAATTCTTACTAATCTGAATAATCGAGTAGAGGTATCTCCATGTATAGTATGATATACTATGCAAACATAATAGAAATAAAAACAGGAGGCACTATGTTAACATTTGAAGAGAAACTAGCCATTATTGAATCATTCCCTGAACTAGAACGAAGGGATGTCTCACTAGGAAGAGTAAATTTTCATTATCATGATAGTTCGTATGATCAGAAAAACGTCGTTTATCATTTACACCCAAATGGCAACGGTTTTGTTTATGCAGGCAAAATGACAGGCTATGAAACAAATGATAAAGGAATGGTAAACATCCGCGATTTTACAGAAAAAGCTTTACGTTCTACAATTCGGAAATCTATTCTGTCATTAACACCGAAAGAGACAGAAGAGAATGAATATCCTGAGGAAGAAGTATGGATAAATAATAACACAGTTACATTAACATTATTAAAAGAAGATGATCTCTGGAATGTTTATTCAGATGAAATGTTAGATGGAACATTTACAACATATAAAGAAGCATCCAATTACTTAAGTGAAGAAGGATTTTCAAGGGTGTAAAGGTTTTCTATATAAGTAAAGAATAATTAGCTCCTTCCTAATGAGGGAGCTTTTCTTTGTGGATAAGAATGTTATACTAAAAATATAGTAAGAGGGGGAGGGTGTAATGAGTGTGAATAATATTTCAATGTTAGATACTATGAGATCTCGTCAGTCTATTAGAACGTTTGATACGGAAGCTATATCAGAAGAGCATTTCAAACAAATAAACAACTACATAGAAGAAGAACAAAATTTCGTTAGTCCTTTTGGTTTAAGGGGATACATAGAGCTTATTCCAGTAGTAAACAATGTTACAGATAAGGGCATAAAGTTAGGAACATATGGATTTATTAAAAATCCAAGAGCCTATTTAGTAGGTATGACAGAGAATAATAAAGATGCAATAGTTCAGTTCGGTTATGTATTTCAAAAGCTAGTAATATTTTTAACGCAACTAGGAATTGGTACATGCTGGATGGGTGGAACATTTAACCGTAATTCATTTGAGAAAGAAATCTCTTTAAAAGAAGGACAGTTCATTCCATGTGTTACTCCAATAGGCTATCCGAAAGAAAAACAGAGAGTATTTGATAAAGCACTTCGTTTTGTTGTGAAGGCAGATAATAAAAAAGCGTGGGATAAGCTATTTTTTGATGCAAATTTTGAATCTCCACTAGTAAAAGAAGTAGCAGATACGTTACAAATCCCGATTGAAATGGTGAGGTTAGGACCTTCCGCTTCTAATAAACAACCTTGGAGACTTGTTTTATCAAAGGATCGACAGTTTTGTCATTTTTATATTGAACATACACCGAATTATAGTAAGTCATTTGGATATGACATGCAGTTACTAGATATGGGGATAGCGATGTGTCAGTTTGAGTTAGCATGTAGCGAATTGATGATATATGGTGAATGGTTAAAGGAGAATCCTGCATTAGCAGTTCCGAATAATGAAATAGAATATATAGTAAGTTGGAAGTTTTGGTAAAATAGTAGATAAAAGATGAGTGGGGAGTATCTCTATGAAAAAAGTTGGTATCATATCAGGGATCGTAATAGCACTTCTTATCATTGCATACGGTTTAGTTGGTAATTATTTTTACAATTATGCGTTAAATGCACAAGATGAAAAGGAGTTTTTGGAGGGTAATCCGCACCTGGCTGAGAGTGAGGCTGTCATGGCTGATGTTGCCGAAGCAGCTAAGCTAGCGGATGATGATTTTATAAGTAGGTTCGAACCTTCTATCTTGAAGGTTATTTCTAATGATAAGCTTCAATTAAACTTGAGTGGAAATTTATTTCAACAAGAAGTTTCGAGTAATAAATGGGCTATCGTTGCACACGGATACTCAGGCAATGCTTCTCATATGACAAGATGGGTGAGGAATTTTTATGAACAAGGATATAATGTCCTAGCACCTGATCTTCGAGGGCATGGTAAAAGTGAAGGAAATTATATTGGAATGGGATGGCATGATAGAAAAGATATGCTCCTGTGGATTAATAGGATACTAGATTTAGATCCTGATGCAGAAATTGTGTTATTTGGAATATCTATGGGCGGTGCTACTGTAATGATGACGTCAGGAGAAGAATTACCACCTAATGTAAAAGTAATAGTAGAGGACTGCGGGTATACTTCCGTTAGTGATGTATTTATTTATCAGCTCGATGATTTGTTTGGATTACCAGAGTTCCCTGTTATACATGCAGCAAATACTGTTACAAAACTGCGTGCAGGCTATGATTTATATGAAGCTTCAGCAATAGAGCAAGTAGCAAAGAGTACAACACCCATGCTGTTTATCCATGGTGAGAATGACACATTTGTTCCCTATGAGATGCTATTTGAGGTTTATGACGCTGCAAATGTCGAGAAAGATATGCTAATAATCCCAGGAGCAGGTCATGGTGATGCAGAAAAGGTGGATCCAGAAATTTATTGGAATACCATTTGGGGTTTTGTTGGTAAGTATATATATTAGTTATTCAAAGTGTAAAAAATAATAGGGTAAATAAACATTATCTCTTTTCTCATAAATTTAAAACATAGATAGACAGAAGATCAATAGTTTGTTAGTTTTTGAACCTTGTATGTTCGTAGTAAGCCATCAAGGTTCTTTTATTATGGCTTTTTTCCTTTTGTAATTGTTAAAAAACACACTAATGTGTATTGGCATGTACCGTTTCATTTTATGAGCACGTCTCATAGGATAACTAGTAGATTTTTTATTTAAGGAGTGATTGTTCATGGGTTTGTTAGAATATATCAAAGATGGTGTATTGTATTTAATCCCTGCATTACTCATATTAGGAAGAATATTGAAAGCAACTCCATATATAGAAGACTGGTTGATTCCTTATATATTATTAGGAATTGGAATAGGGCTTTCCACTTGGATATTAGGTTTTAAAGCGGAATCCATTGTACAAGGAATACTTGTAACAGGTGCAAGCGTTTATGGCTATCAGTTAATGAAGCAAGCAAATAAAAGAAATAAATGATCTTGGAGGAGGTCATAAAATAAAGGGGTTTTACTATTTTTGTAGAATAGGTAAAATGAAAAAACTAATAAGTAATGTGCGGGCACTGGAATAGTCAAAATCAAACTTTTCAGTGCTCTCTCCATAATTCGGGGGGGGTGTTCCTATGAAGGGATTTTCATACGAACAATACGATGGAATAGGACTAGCTGAATTAATAAATTCAAAAGAAATAAAACAATCTGAAGTGGTTGAAGCTGCTATTGCTAGAATCGAACGTTTCAATCCAAGTTTAAATGCAGTTATACATAGAATGTATGACCAAGCAAAAAGTACTCCTCCCTTCAGAGAAAACAATAGGACTGCTATTTTTACTGGTGTTCCCATGCTACTAAAAGATATTACACAAGAAATAGGGGGAGAGCCTATTACATCAGGATCAAAAGTTTTCTCATCCTATATATCAAAGCAAGATTCTACATATACAAAACGAATAAGAGAAGCTGGAGCTCTATTCTTAGGTCAAACCAATGTTCCAGAGTTTGCGCTAATGGGGATCACAGAGCCACTCCATTATGGGCCTACGAGAAATCCATGGAATACAAACCATACTCCAGGTGGTTCAAGTGGAGGTTCTGCAGCTGCAGTAGCATCGGGGATGGTACCAATTGCTGGTGCGAATGATGGTGGAGGTTCTATTAGAATTCCAGCTTCCTATTGTGGATTGTTTGGTATAAAACCATCACGTGGAAGAACACCAGTGGGCCCAGTTTTTGGACGGCACTGGCAAGGAGCATCTTCAGATCATGTGTTAACGAGATCTGTTAGAGATAGTGCGGCAATGTTAGATGTATTAAACTATCAAGAAAAAGGTGCGGCATTTTCTGCCCTCCCTTATAAAGGAAGTTATTTGGAAAGTATGGATACTCCCACGCGTAAGTCACTAAAAATTGCGTACACTTTACAGTCCCCTTTAGGAACAGAAGTACAAGAAGATTGTAAGGAAGCTGTAAAAAAAGCAATTACATTGCTAGAAACCTTGGGGCATGAAGTAGAAGAAAAGGATGCCCCAGTTGATGGGAAGATTATTGCGAAGAGCTATTTGACCATGTATTTCGGTGAAGTAGCTGCAACATTAGCTTCTGCTGAAAGAGTGCTTGGAAGAAAAGTAAAGATGAAAGATGTGGAACCTACCACGTGGTTATTAGGTCTTATTGGCAATAGCATTCCTGCATCAGAGTTCGTTTTAAATCTACGAGACTGGGATAAAGCCGCTTATGCAATGGAAGAATTTCATGAAGAATATGACTTGTATGTAACACCAACCACTGCTTTTTTACCCGCAAAAATAGGGGAAATGAAACTGAAGCCTATGGAGAATTTCCTTGTTCATTTAGTTGGTAGATTAGGGGTCGGAAATATATTAAATAAAACAGGTGTTGTGCATGAAATTGCAGAAAAAAACTTAATGAGAACTCCCTTTACTCAGCTAGCAAACTTAACTGGTCAACCTGCAATGACTGTTCCTCTTCATATTACAAAAGATGGGTTACCATGTGGAACTCAGTTCATGGCATCAAGAGGGAAGGAAGAATTACTATTTCAAGTTGCAAGACTATTAGAGCAGACGGAGTTATGGATAGATGTGAAAAATAACAATATGTATGAAAGTGGTAGGTAATAGGAGACCCTTCCTCTCATTTACTTTTCAACATGCTTGTAAGTAATTCTATAGACCATTACATGTCACCGTAATATGAAGGGTCTTTATTTTTTCTTAATCAATGTCTAGTCTAGATCTAGATCCTTCTCTTATAGACTCAATCATTTGTTGTCCATTCTTTCGTACAGCTTAAAATAATGAGATAAATAAGATATACACCTAGGTAAGCTCCTGTCATTAGGAAAAAAGGATTCAGAAATATACCATGAATATTGGTCATGAATACGGTGTTATCCTCAATAATCTTCCAAATGGCTACTGCAGATATATTTCCGAAAATTAATGCTGAGATGAATGCAACGCTATGATAAATGATACGAATGTATTGCCATTTTCGTTGTGCGCTAAACATTAGTAAGGGAACGAATATACTACTTAAGATAATTAGAAATGTTATGGTAATACACCTCCTTTTCCTTTGTTAAATTGCATCCTCATTTTTCTCTTTCCAAATATCAACATATAAGACTGGAGCTGTGCGATAAGAACTTATGTGGAACGTGCAAAAAAACATATTAATTTAATTATTGGCTAAAATAGGGAAAATATAACAAGCGGGGGATGATGAGCTTAAAAATATGGATATCTAAGGTGTTGAAGGTCGTTTTCGTAGCTACTTTTGTTCTTTGTTAGTTGGGCTCATACAAATGTAAAGACTGCAGATAATCCACTATTAGACAAGCGGATCAAGTACGAATAAGCATTCAATCTGAAAATTGGGAAGAGGCATTAATTGATATAGAGATAATATAAGCTCAGTTTAATACAAAAGGTGGACTCTTGAACTTTTGGGTCCTATTGAACATGTAAATGACGATAGAATAAATCTTGCAGCATTATTGGAAGCTGTGGAAAATGAAAACGATAGAGATGCAATGATATTGTTAGCAGAGATAGAAGTGGATTTAACAATTTCATCATTATAGCGTAAAGAGGGGGATCCAAAAGGTTGTTTTTCTTTGGACCCCCTTTTGAATGTTTCCTTCGTAACAGTTCAAGTGAAAAAATATACTTTATTATAAAAAATAAACAGAAAATTAATATCAATTATCTTAAATAAAACTTTGACATTTTGAAGATAATTTACTTAGGGAGGTGTCAAAATGACACATTATCAAAATCCAATTCATGCACAATCATCTTTTCAACCTAATTTTTCAGGTACAGATGCACAACAAGTAAGACAACAGAATGCACAGTCTGCTCAAGGCAACTTTAGTGGGTATAGCTCTCAACAAATGGGAATGCAACCACAATACCAACAATCAAACTTTAGCCAATTTGGGAATCAACAATATCTCCAGCAGAGTCCTGCAGGAACAGACATTCAACAAGTAAGACAACAAAACGCACAATCTACACAAGGGCAAAGTGGGTACCAACAAATGGGGGTGCAACCACAGTACCAACAATCAAACTTTAACCAATTCGGGAATCAACCACAATTCGAACAGAGCCCTGTGGGAACAGACATTCAGCAAGTAAGACAACAAAATGCACAATCTGCACAAGGGCAAAGTGGGTACCAACAAATGGGGATGCAACCACAATACCAACAATCAAGTATTAACCAATATGGGAATCAACCACAATTCCAATTCCAACAGAGCCCTGTGGACACAGACATTCAGCAAGTAAGACAACAAAATGCACAGTCAGCACAAAGTCAAGGAAGTGGCTTTGGATCGCAACAAATGGGAATGTCAACTGGTTTCCAACAATCTGGAAACTCTAGTTATAGGCAATTCCAATCACCAACTCAACATGGATTTTCTGGAACTGATGTGCAGCAAGTAAGACAACAAAATGCTCAGTCAGCTCAAGGGCAATACGGAGGAAATAATTATTCTCAATAATCAATAAAAACTCTATAAAATTTTTCATGATTACACTCTTAACCAAAAATTTATTATTATTGGGTGGAAATCATGTACTAAAATCAGACGATGAACAATAATACTATTAGTTCTCAAGCATCTCAACTACTTCAGCAAATGCAACAAATGGAGAAACATGCACAGCAATGAAGACTGATTTCTAATCAATTATAATAAATGGAGTAAAACGAAAGTATGGCGCGTCAACAAGCTCAACAATGAAACAACATGTTTCACCAATAAATAAGGCAGAAGCAACGTTTAACACAATCCAACAAGCATCAATCCACAACTCAAATGCATCAACCACCAACTAGTTACCAATAATTGGTGCAAGACTAGAGGGTACTAAAGGTTTGCATATAGTATTACTCAACATTTAATATTTTATTAGTAATTTTAAAAAAAGGCTATGTTAAAGGGCAATGTTGATTTTTGTACAATGTTGATTTTTACGGAAGGTGCGAGACTCCTAGGGGATAAGCAGGCCAGGCGAGACCCCACAGGGAGGTAACGACCGAAGAGGCTTGCGGTTCGCCCCAAGGAACGCGAGCAACCTGGAGTAAAAATCAACATCAACGTTTAACAGAGGTAAAAAAAGATAAATCGTGTAAGGACATCTGTCCTGCACGGTTTATTTTATTTGGTTTGTATTTCTTCGTTCACACTTTCCTCCGTTTTTTCAAAAAAATAAATGCTATAATTTATTTGATTCTGTATATAGGAGTGATCATATGAAATTAGAGCATTTGCAATCACTATTACGAAGTTTTGTTGAGAAAGGACCAGTTGGTTGTTCTTTAGGGATTCATTATAACGGAGAACAGGTTTTAGAAGAATATGTAGGTTATGCAGATTTAGAAACGCAAAGAGAAATAAGCGTAGATAGTATTTTTCGTATTTATTCTATGACAAAGATTGTTACTTGTACGGCTGCAATGATGTTATACGAAAAAGGGTTATTCCTTTTAAATGATCCACTTGAGGACTATTTACCTGAATTTAAGGATCCTCTAGTACATCGAAAAAGTAAGGATGGAGAAATACATATTACGGCTGCCACACGCTCTATACATGTGAAGGATTTATTTACAATGACCTCTGGTATAACGTATAACGGAAATTCTGATGAAACGGAACGAGCAGTTCAGCAAGTTATGAATTCATTGGGAAAAAGTGAAGGGGAATCTACTTTTGATGTTAGGTCCGTTTCTAAGAAACTTGCATCCATTCCTTTAGCATTTGATCCAGGAACACAGTGGCGTTACGGATTAAGTCACGATGTTTTAGGAGCACTTATTGAGGTGGTATCAGGAAAGAAATTTAGTGAATTCTTACAAGAAGAAATCTTTGAACCTTTACAGATGAGAGATACATTTTTTCGATTACCAAGAGATAAACAAAGTAGACTGTGCAGTATATATAACCGCAATGAACAAGGGGAAATTACCAAGAATACGGAGATTGATAAAGGGCTCCATTTAGGGTCTGCTTTTGAGAGTGGTGGTGCAGGTTTATTTTCAACTTTAAGAGATTATAGCAAGTTTGCTCATATGCTCGCTCTTGGAGGGGAATTAGATGGACAGCGAATTATTGGGAGAAAAACGATAGAATTAATGAGTAAAAATCATTTAAATTCAAAACAATTATCTTACTTTCGCTGGCCATATTTAGCTGGTTATGGTTATGGATTAGGAGTACGAACAATGATAGAGCCTACGATTGGTGGAAGTAACAGTTCTATTGGTGAGTTTGGTTGGTCTGGTCTAGCGGGAACGTGGGTACTAATAGATCCAAAAGAAAAGTTATCTGCGGTTTATATGCAGCAGCTATTACCAAACTTGGAAGCATATCAGCAACCGAGGTTAAGAAATGCAATTTATGGTGCAATTCAGTAATAGAAGGGGATAGATAAAATGATCGTAGCAAAAGATGGTAGCGGCAACTTTACTGCAATACAAGAAGCAATAGATAGTATACCAGAAAAAAATGAGGATAAAGTCATCATCCAAATGAAAGGTGGCATATATGAAGAAAAGCTGATTATTAATAAACCGTTTGTAGTTTTAGAGGGGATGGAGAATGAAGAAGTAATTATTTCATTTGGTGATTATGCCAAAAAGTTAGGAGAGGGTGGAGCAGAATTAGGTACATTTGGATCATATAGTACATTGATTACGGGAGCCAATTTTTATGCGAAAAATATTACATTTCGTAACGATGCTGGACCAGGAACGGAGGTAGGCCAAGCGTTAGCGATGTATGTAGATGCTGATAAGTGTAGGTTTGAGGACTGTTCCTTTTTAGGGAGCCAGGACACTATTTTCCTGGGTCCTTTGCCACCGAAACCAATGAAGGGAAACAGCTTTGGTGGACCTAGAGAGGGTGCTGAGAAAAAAGTAGGTCATAGTTATTTTAACAGATGCTACATTCAAGGAGATGTTGATTTTATTTTTGGTTCAGGTGTCTCTGTTTTTGAGAACTGTGAAATTTTCAGCTTGGATCGTGGAATGGATGTGAATGGGTATATTACCGCAGCATCTACACCAAAACACAGTGAATTTGGTTTTGTTTTCATCAATTGTCGACTAACAAGTAATGCTGCAGCTGATTCGGTTTATTTAGGTAGACCATGGCGTGACTTTGCCAAAACAGTTTTTATTAACTGTTGGATGGGGGAACATATCAAACGAGAAGGCTGGGACAATTGGAATAAGTCACAAGCGGAAACAACCACGTACTATGGGGAATATAATAGTCATGGACCTGGCGGGAACATGGATGCTAGAGTAAGCTGGGCGAGAGTATTAACGGAACAAGAGGTTAAACAATTCTCAAGTGAAAAAATTTTAGATTTCTTAAATTCTATATAGACTAGGAGATAAAAAGATGGATAACTCATTAATAATTCACCGTGTTCCTACAAATAAAAAAAAAGTTGCTATCACTTTTGATGATGGACCAAATCCGGTTTATACACCTCAAGTTTTAGAAGTTTTTCAGAAGGTATCTGGTAAAGCAACTTTTTATATGATCGGTGAGCAGATGAAAAAACATCCTAAAATCGTACAAACAGTCAAAAAAGAAGGTCATGAAATTGCTAATCATACATATACCCATCCGAGACTTTCACAATTAAGTGATTTTGATTGTAGAACGGAGCTACGTCTTACACAGGAAATAATAGAGAATATGACGGGAGAGGCACCAGCTACATTTCGACCACCTTTTCTTGACTATAATGAACAAACGATAAGAATTATTAAGGAATTTGGCTATCGTGTTATAGGTGCGGTGAATATGGAAGCACTTGATTGGGAAATGCCAGGAGTGGATCATATTGTATCTAAAACTCGTGACCAAATATCAAATGGAAGTATCTTTCTATTCCACGATGGATTTGGAGATAGATCCCAAACAGTTGAAGCGGTTAGAATACTTGTTAATGAACTTACAGAGGAAGGCTACAAACTAGTAACAGTAAGCGAGTTATTCCAAGAAGTATAGTGAGGTGGAATTAGTTCTTAAGCCAAAAGAAAAGTATGTGTACACTGAAAAGGAACAAACTTTTTAGTTTTATAAGAAAAGAAGAGGGTACTGAAAAAGTAAACTTTTTTCAATGCCCTCTCAAAAATTTCTATGTGTCCAACATCAATTACTCCTCATTTGACCAGTTTTTTAACCAATCTTCCCAATCATGATAATTTGGGGAAAGGTAGCATTTATTTTTTGTATCCACAGTATTTGTTTCCTTAACTCCAGTGCCGCCAATGATAAATTGGAGCGAATCATTATATTTTATCATCTCCGAAATGAAATTTTCTACAGTGGTATTTAAAATTGGTTTAGAGATAGAAAAGCAAACAAGTTTTACATCTTGTTGTTCCATGATCTCTCTTAATCCCTCCAAAGGCGTGTTTGGTCCTAAATATATAACTTCAAATCCGTTCTCCCTTAAAAATAATGAAAATAATAAGAGCCCTAGCTGATGGTCTTCTCCTGTAGGGCATAAAGCAATAACTTTCGGAAGTTTCGGTGAAATGGGAAAGATTCGAAAAAAATGAGAAAAACGTTGATAAACAATATTACTAATCATATGTTCATGTGCAACACTTAGTTTTCCATTTTCCCAGTCATCGCCCACCTGTTGCATAAGTGGAGGTACGATTGAAAAAAATACTTCTCGATAATGAAACTGAGAAAAACATAGATCTAATAACGTATTGCACGATTCTGCATCACCATTTTTAACAGCTTCATATATTTTTTTTATGTGGACACCAGTATACAAAAACGCTTCTTTTGGAGCTGTGCTTATATCTTCCTTGGTAATTATTTCTTTTGTATCTTTTTTCATTTTGTGTAATAGCTTTACTGACTGACTCACTTTTAAGCCTTTTTCATCAAGTTGTTTTTTTATCCATTTTAAATCTTCAATATCTTCTTCTGTATATACACGGTGCCCCGAATCTGTTCTTTTTGGAATGACTGCATTATAGCGATTTTCCCAGGAACGAATTGTAACGGTAGGCATATCTAACATTTTTGAGACTGCTTTTATGTTATACATCTTCTCACCCGCTAAGATCTGTTTATTTATTAAAATCATATAACAATTGTGTAATAATGTAAATCATGTTTGTATAACTTTTGTAATGAATTTTTTTTGAAATGAGGAGTTATCAGCATTTAAAGTTATACAAAACCTATATAATAATGTACAATGATTATATATTATCTATACATATGGAAGCTGGAAGGAAAGTGAATAATAATGGGATGTCCATTTAAAACGGTATTCGGAAAATTAGGAGTGGGGAAAAGGGCAGTATTTCATCATGATATGAAAGGGAAGCTAGATATAGGTTCATCAACATATATAAAACAGTTAGAGATGATTCACTTAACAGAATCTGAATTAGGCATAGTTAGAGATTTACAACCTGTAATAAGTGAAAACATCGATCTTCTCATCGAATCTTTCTATAATAATATTGAAGATAATAGCCAGTTAATGAATATTATTAAAGAACATAGTACCGTTTCGAGACTAAAAGAAACATTGAAGATTCATATGCGAGAAATGTTTTCTGGTTCCATTGATGATTCTTGGATTGAAAAGAGAATGGTTATTGCTCATAAACATGTTCAAATAAATTTATCAACGAAATGGTATATGAGTGCCTTTCAACACCTTTTTTCGGGAATTACGGCAGTTATTAATGAAAAATATGAAGGTGATAAGATATCAGCTGTTCTTGCTACATCAAAGTTATTAAATTTTGAGCAGCAATTAGTATTAGAAGAATATGAGAGGCAAAATGAGAGATTACGAGTCGAAGAAACGGAAAAAGCGAAAGAAAGTGTAAAAGTTACTATTGGAGAATATGCAAATGAGTTGGTAGCTATTTCAGAGGAAACGAGTGCGGCTATTGAAGAGATGACAGCCCAAAGCTACGAAATTGCTGAAAAGGCTAGTGCTGTAGCTGAAAAAGCAAAAGTTGCAAAAGAAAAAGGCTCTGAAAGTAAGGATATAGTATCTGATTTACAAGATAAATTAACCAAAGTAAAGATCTCAACAAATGAAACAGCGAAAGTTATTGATGACTTAGAAGGAAGAAGCTACGAAATTACTGAAATTACCGATGTAATTAAGAATATTGCCGATCAGACAAACATGCTGTCACTTAATGCAGGAATTGAAGCAGCGAGAGCAGGAGATCATGGTAGAGGATTTGCTGTTGTTGCAGATGAAGTTAGAAAACTATCGTTACAAACGAAAGACAGTGTTTCAAACGTAACGAAGTTGATTGAACATACAATTGCGGATATAAAGAAACTAGTAGAAAAAAATGACCAAGTGGAAACGTATGTAGGAGAAGGAATGACTAGAATGAATGAAGTTATGGAGACTTTTGAATCAATTATTATAACTCTTCAAGATAACAGTAAACAATCGGAGCATACAAAATCAGAAATGGAATCTTTCGTTGTTGTAAGTAATGAGATTTCTGCTGCAGCAGAGAAAGTATCAGCATCTGCTGAAGATATTAATCATGCAGTAAAAACAATATAAAAATAATATACGTTACAAAAAAGAATCCATTATTAGGGTTCTTTTTTGTATAATCAAATTAGTTTATCATAACAAGATATGAGCAAAGCTATTATTAACGTTAAAAATTGTGAATTCTATTTTATATGGAAGGATGTTTAACATGAAGCTAGAAAAAGGGCAGAAGTTATTATTTATTGGGGATTCTATTACAGACTGTGAACGTTCAAAACCAGATGGAGAAGGATTGTTTGGTGCTCTAGGAAAAGGCTATGTATCCTATGTGGATGGGTTACTTCAATCCGTTTATCCAGAGTTAGGGATTCGTGTAGTAAACAAAGGTATTAGTGGTAATACGGTAAGAAATCTCCATGATAGATGGGAAGAGGATGTCATAAAACAAAATCCAGATTGGCTTGTTGTCATGATTGGAATAAATGATGTTTGGCGTCAATATGATGCTCCGTTTATTAAGGATTGGCACGTATATATTGATGAATATGAAAACACATTGAGAAAACTAGTGAAAGAGACAAGAACTAATGTAAAAAGTCTCGTTCTTATGACGCCGTTTTTTATTGAGGATAATGAACAAGATCGTATGCGTCAAACAATGGATAAATATGGGGAAGTTGTAAAGTTAATTGCAAAAGAGAACGATTGTCTTTTGATTGATACTCAAGCGGCTTTTCATGTGGTGTTAAAGGAGCTTTACTCAGGAGCATTGGCATGGGACCGTGTTCATCCAACTCCCGCAGGTCATATGATCTTAACAAGAGCATTTTTAAAAGAGATTGGATTTGATTGGAATAAATAATCGATTCGACTTCAATAGTGTTCTTTATGTAACTTTTGAATAAGAAAAGCGCATGGAGCTAGACACCTTTCTAAGTTCAAAAAAATTTTATAAATTCTTATCTTTTAAAAAAAGAGGGGATAGAAACTGTATGAAGCGTTTCTTCCCTCTCTCCTAACCTTCTCAAACCTATAATTACCCGCCCATTTTACGGCGAGTGTTCATTGTCTTTTTGGTTTGTTGGCTTTTCATCTGTTTTGTTTGGTTGTTAAAACTATTGCTATTTCCATTAGCAGCTTTGTTTTTCTTATTAGCTAATTGTTGTTTAATAGCTTCCTGTAGACTAACTTTCTTTGGTGTTTCAGACATATTCTTTTCCTCCTGATAGAGTAGTAATACTTTTAGTATAATCTATTCTTGTCCATTTTTGTGAGATAATATTTCTTTAATTAGAAAAATTTACTTTCATATAACCTAAAGCGAGTTTTAATCATACATATTTTATTATTACAGTGAAATTAATTTTAGTGACTTTTTCTCGTTGCTATTGAAAACATTACAATTGTAGCAAAGAACAGTTGAAATAGTATTGGACCCAGATGATTATTCGAAGATAATAAGATAAGTGGGGCCCAACCATTTAGGGAGGACTCCACTTAATGTATTTAGGAGAGAAAAACTAGTGTTCGTTAGTTACTAACTCTACAGGTCCATGATCGTCACAGTGGTCTCCATGAACGTGATGTAAGCGGCCGTTGACTAAATAATCCATATGGTCACCATGCGGAACCATCTCATGTCCACAGTCTTCATTATGATTACACCCACAACTTACTTCTTGGCAAACATTAGGATTCGTACTACTAACAGCGATCTTACACTCGTCCCAATGTCCATTATGTTTATGATGCAGATGTCCATTGTGTACATAATCTATATGATCTTCATGACGAATTTTCGTATGTCCGCAATCCATACTGTGCTCATGATTATGATGCTCATGAATGTGATGTCCTTCATTACTCATATCATATCCCTCCTTATGCTTCATGTTTCCCTAATAATGATAAAAAATAACGTAATATGGAACAGAAACTTAGTAGAATGTTTTACAATATAACGATGTATTTTTAAAAATGGGTTGCTTTTTTTAAAAAACTAATTTAGTATATAAATCGTAATAATTACGATTTGTATAAGGGGGAGTATTTTGTTGGAGTGGTTAATTATCGGAGGTGGAATTCACGGCTGTACAATTGCTAATTATTTAATTAGTAGTGGAAAAGCAACATCTAAATCACTAAAAATAATAGATCCCAATCCAGAACCAATGTACAAATGGAAACGTTCAACAGAGTTGATAGGAATGGAATTTCTTCGTTCTCCCTCTGTTCATCATATAGATATTGATCCACTTGGTTTACACAAATATGCTCAAGAAAAAAATGAAGTTAGAGCGTTTTATGGGAAATACGATAGACCATCCTTACATTTATTCAATGAGCATTGTGAAACTACATTAGAGAAAATTGAAATTAAACGCTCTTGGTATCAAGGGAAAGTAATTGATGTGGAGAAAGTGAAGAATGGATGGAGAGTACATACAACGGACGGAAAAGTTCATGTGAGTGAAAAAACGGTGATTGCTATTAGTATAAATAACCAATTAAATATCCCTCAATGGGCAAAAGGGTTACCTATGCAGGAAGATAATATGTTTCATATTTATGATGATAAGGCACCAAATTTGGAAGATATATCTTTACCAATTGTCGTAATTGGTGGCGGAATTTCTGCTGCACATTTGACAATAAAATTATCGAATAGGTATCCAGGCCAAGTTACATTACTTAAACGTCATCCATTTCGGATTCATTCTTTTGATAGTGATCCAGGCTGGTTAGGACCAAAAAACTTGTCATTCTTTCATAAGATAAATGACTATAGCATACGACGAGAGTTGATTAATGAGGCAAGATATAAGGGTTCTTTACCACGTGAGTTATATAACAAACTGCTCTATTTAGAAAGAGAAAAGAAAATTTCAATTATGAACGGCGAAGTACAAACTGCCAAGCTAGTTAATAAGAAAATTGTATTACATTTAGATGGTCTTGAGAAAGTCAAAGCAGCTACTGTCATATTTGCAACAGGGTTTGTACCAACGCTACCTCAAGAACAGTGGATAACGAACTTAATTAAGAGAGAAAAATTAAGGTGTGCAAAATGCGGTTACCCGATCGTTCATCATTCTTTACAATGGTGTGACCATCTTTATGTCTCAGGTCCATTGGCAGAGCTAGAACTAGGACCAGTTGCAAGGAATATATCTGGTGCACGAAAAGCAGCAGAACAAATTGTAAATAATAACTAATTTTATTTAGAGAGGTTGATAATAATGAAAAAGAAGGTTCCAGTTACAGTATTGAGTGGTTATTTAGGCTCAGGTAAAACGACACTATTGAATCACATTTTAGAAAATAAAGAGAATATGAAGGTTGCTGTAATCGTAAATGATATGAGTGAAGTAAATATTGATGCTTCCATGGTAAAACAAGGTGGGTTTTCACGAACAGAAGAAAAATTGGTGGAGCTACAAAACGGCTGTATTTGTTGCACATTACGACAAGATCTGATAATTGAAGTGGAGAAGCTAGTTCGTGCTGGCAATATTGACTATATCGTTATCGAGTCAACAGGTATATCGGAGCCAATTCCTGTGGCACAATCCTTTACATATTTAGACGAAGACTTAGGTATAAACTTACCTGATTTATGTAGTTTAGACACAATGGTAACAGTTGTAGATGCCAATCGTTTTTGGGATGACTATGCGTCAGGAGAAAGTTTGTTAGATAGAAAGCAAACTGATGATAACAATGACGTTAGAGAAGTTGTAGATTTACTTATTGATCAGATTGAATTTGCTAATGTTATCCTATTAAATAAAATAGATTTAGTTCAGGAAATAGATGTACAAGAATTGAGAAGTATGATCAGAAAATTAAATGCCGATGCTAAAATCATCGAAACAGTTCATTCCAATATAGATCTTAAGGAAATAGTAAATACGAAGGCATTTGACTTTGAGAAATCAAGTCAAAGTGCTGGTTGGATTAAAGAATTAAACGAAGAACACATTCCTGAAACAGAGGAATATGGCATAAGCTCTTTTGTGTACAGAAGAAAGCGACCATTTCACCCTGAACGCTGGATGGAATGGCTGGAAGATTGGCCAATAGATGTTGTTCGAGCAAAAGGATTTTTTTGGCTTGCAACACGAAACGATATGACAGGGTTGCTTTCACAAGCTGGATCATCCTTAACTATTCAAGGTGCTGGTGAATGGGTTGCAGCTTATTCAGAGGAAGAAAAACAGCAAACATTAAAGGAAGAACCTGAACTACTAGAGAAATGGGATCCTTTGTATGGCGATCGAATGACAGAGCTAGTTTTTATTGGTCTGCAAATGAACCAGCAAGAAGTCGAAGCTTCATTAGACAAGTGTTTAATGACAGATAATGAGATGAAGGAGGATTGGAGTTTGTATCACGATCCACTTCCAGCTTTTACGTATTAATATAGTAATAATTGAACCTTATTATATCTAAAGAAAGAGCATTTGCTCCTTAATAAAAGGAGCTGCTCTTTCTTTCTTTATTTATGAGTAACAGAATAGTAAAAATATAACAGTGAAGAACTAATAAAAATCAATTGACGATGATTCTCACTATCACTTATAATGAGAATTGTAGTTAAGGGTGATAATCATTCTCATTATAAAATAGAAAATCAATAGATATGGGGGAGTTGTTAGAATGAAAAAGCTTTTAAACATCACGTTATTTACTTTACTTTTGGTTGCGTTATTAGCGATTACTGGTTGCAGTAATGATGAAGCAGATGCAACATCGGATCAAAATAATTCATCTGAAGAAAATAATGCAGCAAACGAAAATGAAGAGAGCAATGAAAATGATGAAGTAGTAGAACTTGGTGGAAAACTAGTTGTCTATTCATCACGAAATGAAAAATTCACTCAAGATCTATTAGATAAATTTGAAGCAGAAACTGGTGTAGAGGTAGTAGCATTACATGGAGCAGAACCTCTTCAATTGTTAGAAGAAGCTAGAAACGTTCAAGCTGATGTTTTTATTTCGAATGATTTAGGAGCACTTGGATTTTTACACGGTCAAGGGATCTTAGCAGGCGCTAATCCAGAAGGAATTGAAACAATCCCAGCTCAATTTCGTGCCGATGATAATGCATATTTTGCTATCTCAACACGAGCACGCGGTTTTATTTACAATAAAGACTTAATTTCTGAAGAAGAATTACCAACTGGAAATGAAGATTTATTCGATGTAAAATGGTCAGAAGTGCCAGGTGGTTATGCAATCACTCGTGGTGGTAACGGTGGTATGACAGGACATGTATCAGCACTTCGTTACGCTTGGGGCGATGAGAAAACCTCTGAATGGATTGCAGCTATTAAAGAAAATGCAGCAGGCATTTATCAAGGTCACGGTGATATACGTCAAGCGGTAGGTAATGGTGAACATGCTTTCGGTTTAGTAAATAACTACTATTTCCACCAACAATTATTAGAAGAAAATAATAATGTAGGTTTCATTTACCTAGATCAAGAAGATGGAGAAATGGGTGCTATTGCTAACGCTGCAGGGGTAGGACTTGTAGCAGGTGGTCCAAATGAAGCAAACGCATTAGCATTCCTTGAGTGGGTATTATTGCCTGAAAACCAAGTAGCATTTGTTGGTACATCTCTAGAGCTTTTAATTAACTCTGAATATGGAGCTGAATACCCTGAAGAAGTTGCTCCACATGTAGTAAACTTCAGTGACTTACAAGTACAAGATATGCCACTAGGAGAACTAGGAAACTATTTTGAAGGAACGAAAGAACTAATTGAGAGATCTGGGTTAGATCTTGAGTTAAGATAATGAAAAATGTTGGGGAATTATTCCTCAACATT